>CAZXXI010000016.1:0-3478 GCA_964644815.1 uncultured Muribaculaceae bacterium | reverse complement strand
GAATACAATTTTTGGCGGCGCTATTCTTTTTATGCTTTTACGACATGTTTTTAAGACTGTAGAGAATGCAAAAGACCCAACTCACGATAAAGTAGAGGTGATGAAATTGTGATAAAAGCAATAGTAAATGGAGTAATGAGCTTAGTCATATCATTCGTAGGTGTATTGTTGTCGCCTATAGATGCTCTAATTAATCAATTTCTCCCTTCTGTCGGTGACGCTTTGGGATATGTAGGTAATTTTTTTACCACTTTAGGCGGTGTTGTACCCTTTGTGCTTAGTTATACAGGTATATCTATGGAGTTTATTTCTATATGTGTAGATTTAATTGTCTTCGTCTATACATTGCCTTATGCGATTCACGCAATAAAACTGGCCATAAAATGGTACCAGTCTTTGAAGTTGTGAGGTAAATAATGTTCTTAGTAATATTTATAATACTTATAATCGTATTTTGTTTTGTTTACAAAATCAAAATAAAATGGAGAACATTTCTAAAAAAAGGGTTCATACCAGTAAGAGGCGACTTCGGAGTTTATTGCTACTGCGGTAAACAGGGAACAGGTAAGACATATTCGGTTGTCGAATATTTGCTTGATAATAGGAAAGATATAGAAGTCTACTGTAATATAGGTGGAATTAAAGGAATAGAATATACTCATTTTACGGGTTTTAAAGAGCTTATAGAGCTCAAACACCGTTTAGACGATGGAACACTAGGAAATGACCCAAAAAAGCAGTTAGTGTTCGTCTATGACGAAATTTTTACAGAATTGCAAAAAAAGTCTGTATTAAACAAAGAAATCATCGATTTTTTGTGTCAGATGCGCAAAAGAGAGATAATTTTCTTAACAACTGCACAGGAATGGGCAGAGATTCCACTTTCATTTAGACGGTTTTGCCGCTATGAAATCGATACTCACATGTATAACTTAATTTTCTTTGGTATTTTATTAAAAAATTTTAAGGATGCAGAGAATATGAAATGGTCAAATGATGACCAAGAGTTTATTGCTCCTCTTGTATCTAATACTATAACTAAAACAAGAAAATTCATTGCTAACGCGTATGATACAAAGCTCCGTATCTCGTCCGTGTCGCCCGCAACGGCGACAACGGTAAGAGAGACGGATGAAATTGTTGATTTGCCAATATTTCGGAAATAGGGAGGTGAATTATGGTATATTTATTAATTTGGTATGATGGTGACGATTTACAGATGACAAATTTTGATAAAATAGCAGATGCTAGAATTTATGCTGAAGAAAATTGTCATATCTTCTATTTTATTTACAAACTTTATGAGGGTAAAGATTATCGTAAGATAATTTAGGGAAAGTAGGGGTTTTTTATTATTTTTTCTATAAAATAAGGCTTCTCAGAGCTCCTGAAAAATCAAAAGATGGGGAATTCATCGTCTCGAGAGCTCTCACAGCTCTAAAAAAAGCAGTTTTTAGAAAGAATCAAGGCGATTCATCGAAGATGATTCGCACTTGATTTGGGGTGTGGGGTCTTAACCCCACATAAATATTCAGAGTAGTTGCTTGCAACTGCTCGCTCAATAAACGTCGCGTAGGCGACATTGCCTTAAAGATGTGCTCTTATAGAGCACTCAAAGGCAATCTTCCATTGGGGGCGTACTACGACCCCCCAATGGTGTGAAATGTGAAATGGAGTGATTTGTATGAATTTTTACATTAACGAAAAAGGTTATGGACATTGGAAATATCTTAAGAGATATATTAAAAATACTTTAGATAGTCCCCAAATTTCTAGGTATGAGAAAATTTTGCTTATAACCGGTTTGCTTGATGATTATAGAAAGAGGTATTTTGATGATAAAAAAGCGTAATTGGGGAGCCGTTATATACCCCGAGTCTGCACCTGAAGATTGGAAAGAAATACTAAAGTTAAAAGGTATTTCTTTCGCCTGTAGTCCTTTACATGATAAGGACATTAACCCAACTGGTGAACCCAAGAAAGAACATTATCATATTGTTATGTGCTTTCCTGGACCTACTACTGATAAGACAGTAAACGACATTATGAAAGAACTTAATCAACCTATTGCAATTGCTTTAGAGTCTGTAAGAGGTTATTATCGTTATTTGACTCATAAAGATAATCCTGAAAAATATCAATATAACGAAGATGAGATTGAATTATACAATGGTTTTGATGTTTCCGATGTTCTTAATTCTTTTGAAGTTTTCCAATGTCTTAAACAGATACAGGCTATAGTAATTGATAATAATATTCTCGAATATTCGATGCTTATGGATTTTCTTGTTACTACTGACCAAATGGAACTTTGGAATGTAGCCTGTTCTCATACTTTATTTTTGAACACTTATATTACAAGTAAACGTAATCAAATTAAAGACACTTTAAAAACTTGTAAACCTCTTAAAATTTGATATACTAATTGTGAGGTGTTTTCATGGTTGATGATAGAATAATGAAGAAAAAAAATTATGATAGGAAATGGCAAAAAGAACATAAAAAGAAGTTTGCTTGTGATTTGAATATAGATGAATATTTAGAGTTAGAAAAATTATTAAAAAAACATAAACTTACAAAGGTTCAATTAGTTCGTAATGCTATTGCTGAATTGAAAAGCAAATAATTTTTACGTACGTGTTACTGCAGAACTACGTACGTATTTTTTGTTGACTTTTTACTACGTACGTGGTATAATATAATTGTATTTGAAAGAGAGGTGTTTAAAATGTTAGAATTTGTTAAGAAATATGAAAGTTTAGAAATTGGCAATTATATTTGGTATTCTAAAGATGTTAATGTTGTCAAAGAAAATTCTAATTTTTATGTTATTCATTGTGGTTCTCGTACTTTAGGTTTCGATAATTTAGTACTAATTTATCAAATCTTAAATTTATTTGGCTATGAAGATTAATAATTGAAAATAGTACAATAAAAATGGTATACTCTTGTTAGGAGAGTGATATATGATGATTTAGGGGGAATTATAATGTTATTCGAAGATGTCTTCGAAGAATACAAAATATATGCTTCAAAGCGGCATAAAAAACAATGTTTTGATACTATTGCACAAATTTTTAAAAAGTATGTACTTTCTTATTTTAAGGGTAGGGAAGTATCTTCTTTAACTATTCAAGATATTATTTCTTGGGAAGATTATATTTATTCTAAAAACTTTAGTAATAATTATAATAAAAATATCTATTGTTCTTTTAATTCTTTTATGAAGTATTGTGTATTATGTTCTTATATATCTTCTAATTTACTTAGTGTAGTAGGTTGTTTTAAGAAGAAATTTGAGATTCACGATTATGATGTATACAATTTATATGAATTTAAGCGTTTTAGACATGGTTTAAAAAATATAGTATATTGTTATTTTTTCGATTTCCTTTATTTTTATGGTACACGCTCGGGTGAGGCTATGGCACTTAAATTTAGCGATTTAAAGGGTAAACGTCTTCATATTGGCTCATCC
>CAZXXI010000015.1:0-14581 GCA_964644815.1 uncultured Muribaculaceae bacterium | reverse complement strand
GTACAAAGATGAAAGCAAAACAGATAACTAGACACGTATGGGAGGGATATAAAGAGATGGCTCAAGATTATAGATATCGTGAAGATGTGAAAGAAGTTTATAAGCAAAGATCTACTCATATTGAGAGACTTTATGCCGATGGTAAGATGAAGCACGGTCTTGGTAAAACCTACTTCAAAACAAAAAAAAGAGTTAGTCGTGAATTAACTCTGCTTTACGCGTGTATGAATTTAAAGAAGTTTGCCTACCACCATTCTGCATAATCTATCAAAATAGATAGTTCATCACCACTTTGTAGGTTTTTTCATAAAAAATTGACAAAGAGGTATTTTTTATACCTTTTTGTCAACAGTCTGAGGTCACACAATTCGCTGTGTGACCTTTTTTATAGCCCGATTAAATTCATAAAATGTGGTCCAAAAATGACGCCGATGATGATTATGCCCATGAAGGTCATGACGCATGTCGCAGCACTGCAACAATCTTTCGCAATGCGCGCTAACTCGTTATATTCGAGAGTGACCATATCGACAACTGCTTCCACCGCCGTGTTGACTAATTCGAAGGCTAGTACGACTCCGAGTGTTATCAAGACTATGCTCCATTGGTTTGGAGTTATCTCGAATAAGAAAGATAATAAAATAGTTACAACCGATAGAAATGCATGAATCCAAAGACTTTTCTCATTTTTATAAGCATAGACTAGTCCATCTATCGAATACTTTGTACTATAGATTATTCTCTTAAATCCCTTATATTTACTCTTATTTCGTGATACCTGCATCGTTTAATACCTCTTTCTGTAAATCGAACATCACTTTTTCATCCTCTTCGTTCATGTGGTCATACCCCAAAAGGTGCAAGAGTCCATGAATAGTTAAAAATGCTAGTTCTCTTTTTTCGGAGTGTCCATACTCTAAAGCTTGTTCCTTCATCTTAGGAATAGAAATAAAGATATCTCCCAAAACGTTTATCTCACCTTTAAAGCTGCTCTTATCGTCGTTTAATGCGAATGATAACACGTCCGTTGTCCTATCGACTCCTCTATACGTTAAGTTCATCTCGTGCATCTTTTCATCGCCGATAAACGTCACCGAAAATAGATCAGCTACCTCTAGCTTGTCTATCGCCAAATCTAATAATTCGATCAAATAAGAGTAATCTTCATCATATCCATATTCATCTGTTATAGTGTAAATCATCAAATCTTAATCCCCCAAAAACGCAACATGTAAATTATTATAAAGAAAATTAATATCGCCGTCAAGATATTATAGATGACATCCCTCTGTAAAAATTTAGGTAGATGCCTCTTAATTGCCGAAAGTCCTATGAACAACAAGAAACCACATATTCCTCCGATACAGTTTAAGAGTATGTCGTCGACATCGAAACTTCTTCCAATAAACATCTGTACTAGTTCTATCGTCAGACTGGTTATAAAGGTTATGACGAGAGGTCTATTCACTTTCTGTGAATTTAAATATGAGCTTATGAAAAAGCCGAATGGTACAAATATGGCAATATTGCCCACTACATTCCAATAGAATTGGTCGCTCCCAATTTTATGTCGCAGTATCTCTTTAAAAGGAATAAAGTTGTGACTAAAACTTTGTACATCTGTGTTGGTGACGAGTTCGAATAACAACAAAATATAGATTACGAACATGAGCGAAAAGAACTCTTTATATAAGACGAACTTTTCTCCCTTCTCTAAGATGTAATTAATCCTTATCGTCGATAAAACGACGACGAATATCAAAAGCATCGGCCACATATTTTTGACCATCGAAAATGCCTGTCGTTGCAAATCCATATTCCCACTCCTATTCTTTCTTTTCTGCGCTTTCTTCCATAATTATCTCGGGTTCAGCTTCGCGTCTTTCGCCGATTATCTCTTTTACAGAATAAAAAATTTCTACATTCATTATACTATCATAGGAGTCAGTTTGCAAAACTTTTTCGCTTAAAATCGTCGCCTTGTCACCCAGTTTCACAAGGATTTTTTCGTGCGCTTCTTCGCGCGCAGCATCCAGCGCTTCTTCTTCGCTATAGACGCCCTCTTCCTCTATGTATTCGCTGATAATTTCTTTATATATTGCAAATTTTCCAAAGCCGAATAGTCTCTTTTTTTCGACGTCGTAATTCTCGAAATGCACTTTGAATATTCTGTTGTAAGTCGAGCCGATTTCTAAACCGACATTATACTTCTTCCTGCCAGTATAATTTTTATTAATATGCGTCATAGGAATACTAGTCGCCACTCTATACCAAGCATTTCCGTATACCTCTCCTTCGGCACAGACCATACCTTTAGTCTCTTCGTTTAATTTGATACTGCCACTTATCAATATATCGCCTGCTCGAACGAAGTCGTTAGGTGCGACGACGACTTGTCCACTTTTGGGATTTGTCGATAAGACGATGGCATCTTTAATCGAGATGACGTTACAAAACTTCGGTTTATCTTCTTCTCTCGTGATAATTCTCTCTTCTACCCTGACGGTATACTTCATGCCCTCATCGACTATCTCCAGCCATTCGATATCGTCTTTATATGTCGACTTTATCCGATTTTTAATCTCTTGGAGTTCACTAAAAGACTTTTTAAGCGTAAACGGTCTTATCCCATTATCGTATAGTTCTTCTTCTAAAAGTATTCTTATGTCACTATTAGAATGGATGACTTCGATTTCGACTACGAACATGCTCGTCAAAAACATCACAACCAGCGATAAAAAAGTTGCCATTAAAAAATATCTGTAGATAAATAGCTTTAAAAAGATGCGCTTTATTCCCCGATATGAGACTATCTCTACATTTTCCAAGTTGAGTTTTTCTAAATCGGAGAGTGCTATAGTATAGACATTAGAAGAATCCCTATATTCTACGTTATAGACGTCTATATCTAGTCTGCGCAAATACTTAAGGGCATACTGTTCGAAGCCAGGAATCTTTATATCTACCCTATTCATCTTTGAGTTTTACCTCTACTTCTGTAATATTTCCCTTAATCAAAAGTTCTTCTTTAGTCATCTTGATTATCAAAAGGTCGCTACCTATGACGACGAATGTCCTCTTAGCAACTTCTATCGTAATACACTTTTCATCGAAAGAATCTAAATATTTATAATTGAAAAAATATATATAATCGTCATAAAGAGTGACGATATAATCTCTATCGAATAGATAATTTACTATGTTGTTCTTTATATTCATATGCCACCCCATTAATTATATGAAAGTGCCAAAAGAAAAACTCCTACAATTTTAGGAGTTAATCTATGTTAAAGGACTCGCCTTTTAATGACGCCATGGTCGAAGAATCCAAATCTTTATTGAACTTCGGTAATGCGACATCGTCGTCTTCGCTATCAACTTTCTCTTCCTCAAAAGTTTTAGTATTTTCCATCACCGGCATATTTCTAAGTATTTCGGTCTTCGAAAAATCTGGAACTTTTATGTTCGGTAACTCGTCGAATTCGTTTAACGATACTTCGCTATAAGGGTTATCTTCTAAAGTATCTATCTTTATGCTAGGAAAACTAGCTGTCTCCATGCGCGGCTCTACAGTATCTATGTCATTATCCAAGATGGTACTCTTAACCATTACATCGTCGAAACTCTTTGCTATCGGCTCTTCACTTTCCACCGGATTGATGCGCGACTCTACTATTTGTACATCTTCTAAATCGTCTTTAGACAGAGGACTAAAATCGCTTCCTGCAGTTTCGTAAGGGCCAAATGCCATTTTAGGCTCTTCTTTTTCGACAGTATTTTCAACTTTAGTATCACTTTTAATCTTTATATCGTCAAAAGAAGGAAAAGCCGCATATTTATTTTCGACGATTTCTTCGGCAACCGGTACCTCTTCGATAACCGGAACTTCATCTGAAACTTCGAACTTGTCTTCTAAAACTGTATCGCGCTTAGGAATTTCTAAGGCAACCGGTTCTTCAAAAGTAACTGGAACTTCCACGACATCTCTTTTTTGTTCACTGGAAGTCTCTGGAGCATTCTCTTCTTTGACTAAATCTATAGTTGCTATATCTTTTATCGGTTCTAAATTGATCTCGGTTTTAAACGTTTCTTTATCCTCGCCTTTATCGCTAGATAGATTCTCACTCTTAGGCTTTCTACCAGTACATAAAACTATTATGAATAGTATAACCAGGATTAATATAGCAATGCAAAGGCCTAACATTATTGGGTCACCAACAATGAGACTGAGGAATTTATTTAAAGTATCACCCATTTTAACCACCTTTTGTCTTTTATTCTACAATACCAAGTTTAACACAACCACTTATTTAATGCAAGAAAAATATTTTTATTGAGTTCTCTTTTCCAAAGAAAAAACGAGAAAAACTCGTCTTAAAATTTCGTTAAACTCCCGTACCAGCACCGACGATGACGTATCCATTGTCTTCTGGCTTAAATGAGAAGAAACTCCATCTAAGTACGTACTCTTTCTCATATATTGGACTCGACCCTGCGAACAATTCATCGTATTCATCGCCTTTTGTATAATCGTAATCTTTGAGATAGACTCTATAATCTACTGAACACGAAAATTGGTCTTCGTCCAAACCGGTCTTAAAGCAATAGTTGATTCTATCGACTTCTGTTTCTGTCAACACGTCTTTTAAACCGTCTTCCGTCTCGACTGAATCTCTGATATAAGTTGGCAAGATGTCGGAAAGACTATTCACAAACTCTTCGCTCTTCTTGCTGTCATAATACATCGTATAATAGTTCAAATCGAGTAGCTCATCTTTGACTAATATATAGTTATCTTTATATACGGTCTCCATTTTTGATTCGTCTAAAGTTATCTTATCGCCATCTACCGAGTATTTTCCACTGTCTTCTGTCTCAGTGCCATCCGCTTTAGTCGTATATTTGGTAAAAGCATCTTTAGATGAGAATTCGATATAGTTTTCGCCGTTCGCTGTGACAAATTTCTTTCCATATACTGTATTTGCATTTCTATCGCTTATGAGGTATACAGTCACTACCATAACGAATACGATTAATACTAAAACGATACCTGTTAAAACTTTCTTATTTTTTTGCATAAAATCCTCCTCTTTTGAGGTTATGGTAGCAAACCTCATTTTAAAACTCAACTGCTTTTTGCTTCCGATTTACATTACATTTACACTGTTTTTCCGATTGCCGATATGCGCTATTTTACGTTTAAAATTCTCTTTTCTTATCTTGAGGTTTTATGCACATGACTTTATCGCTAGACTGATGCCAATTTTGAAAGATATCGCCATTAGGTGCGATGGAAAGGTCAAAAGTTCTCTTCGTAGCACGTGGCCATTCGCGCTCCAGCTCTTCTCTGCTTATATATTTTTTAAAGGAATACGTCTTACTCTCATCGCTCGATTTGACGATGATGAGCTTATAGTCGCCCGTCGAATAAATGGGCAGTTCGCTTACGAAATAGTTCTGTTCGCGCAGTCTAGCTATAATCTCGTCGAAGACCATTTCGTCGATTTGTTCTGCCCTCTTTTGCATTTCACCAAATTCGCCCTCCAAATCTTCGTGCATCGACTGGAAAAGGATAGAATTGATTTGCAAGTAATTGGCGAGCTCGATATATCTCTCCATCGCATCTACCGAGTCTATTCCACCTTTAAAACAAGTTGCTACTAGGGTAAAATAGTTATAATAAGCGTGTGCAACACAATATTTGATGTCTTCTATTTTGGCCGTCTTTATTCCAAATACCTCGTCGTTATCAGCATCCTCTAATGCATGCCTACTCAAATTTATACGGTATGATAGTTTATTTACGAGATCGATTAAATAGTCTTCTCTACATGAACCGTTTGTCGAAATGAAATATGTCACATCGAAGTTTTCTCTTTTATATCGTAAATCTTCTAAAATCTCCCTCGTCCTAGAGAGAGTAGGTTCACCACCACCTATGACGACGTTGTTCAAATATGGTTCAATCGCTCTAAAGCTTTTCATAACTGCTTCGGGATCGAACTGATCTTCCTTTAAATATCGGTTCCGGCAAAAAGGACACCTCGCATTGCATATCCTCCCCAACTCCAAATAGAGGTTTGTCTGTCTCGTAATAATCGTCCTTCCCACTCTCTTTGAAGCCTCTCTTTGCCAAGAGGAATGGTCGACGCCTGTTAATACGACGTGTGGAATAATAGAATGCACTTTATATTTTGCAGTCTCGTCGATGATAGAGAGAGATGAAATTTCTCCGTCCGGCAAAGTTAAATTTTCGATTCGGCAGTTGACGAAGTTAAATTTGTCCAAAAGTTTAACCGGTATACTCGCTAAATCTAAGCTTGTAAATGCCTTGTTGCATATGAAGCCTTGAAAGAACAGTATCTTTTCAGCTTTGGAAAATTTTTTTCCTCCTACGCTCTCAAAAAGTCTACAGAGCGCTCCTTCCCGTCTTCTATCTTCCTCTAAATATCGGTCTATTAGAACACACAAGTCGTCATGTTTATGCGCTGGCACGTAAAAATCTCGACCGGGCAAACATCCCTTCAATATAATATATATTTCTAAAGATGAAAATGGAATGTGGGGGTTTATTTGAAGCATGTGCGCTGTTAAAAGTACTCGAGGAGCGATGTAACGGACTTCAGAAACCATCTCCTCTGGAAAGACGACATCCTCAATTTCCTCCCTACTCTCTACCATCAATCTGACTTCTAGTCGCGTACCCAATAAACGGCTTCCCTTAATCGATGCATACGCTAAAGATTTTATATATGACAAATCACACCCTGTGAAATCGCAATACTCCAAACAATAGAAATCTTGCTCGTTAGTTTTTAAAGAAGAAGGTTCGAAGACGATATTGGTGTCTTTAAAATTGGTATGATAGAACTTAAACTGTTTCCAATTTTTCCAAGATAAACCGCTCAAATCGATTCCCTCTAAATCGCAGTACGATAAATCTCTATTTTTAAACTCTTCTGATTCTAACAATTCGTTCAAACTGGAAAACTTTTTTCTATATTCCACAGTTGTCACTTCCTTTGTGAAGATAGTATACAGGATTTTTTTATGCCTGCAACTCAAAAAACTCGAAGGCAAAAGCGCATCCGAGTTTTAAATTTTACTTATTGGGGTCGAACAGTATCTTCACCGCTCCATCTTGGCCACTTGTCAACCTTTCAAATGCCTCATTAGCTTTTTCTAGAGGAACGACGTCGTCGATATACTTTTTGACATTGATGCGATGGTTCGCGAGTAAATCGATGACTATATCGAATTCGCGTTCGGTATAGGCAATCGCACCGATGATGGTGACTTCGCCCATGACGGCCATGACCGTCGGTATTGTGACGGGTCCTGTCGAAACGCCTACCAATATTATCTTTCCACCTGGTCTAACGCTCAGGATGGCTTCTTGGACAGCAGCTGAGTTTCCACAGCATTCGATGACGACGTCGAAGCCGCCTTTGGATTCTTCGGTCAATTTTTGGATGACATTCTCCTCGGTTGCATCGAAAAATTTGTCCGCTTTACCAACTGTCGTCGCCTTTTTACCGCGCGCCTTATTAGTCTCCAAGAGAGCTACATAACTTGCCCCTTCTAACTTGGCAAATTCGGCCGCCATGAGTCCGATGATTCCTCCTCCGATGATTAACACTTTATTTCCCACTTTTATATCGGCAAGCGCTACAGCATGGAGAGCCACAGCGGAAGGCTCGACCATCGTTCCCTCTTCGAAACTGACGGAATCTGGTAACTTTCTCACCATGTCCGCACGACTTCTAATGTATTCGGAATATCCTCCTGGACTATCTAAAGATAATCCTATCGCCTTGCTCCAAGTGAGTCGACAATACTGAGGATTGCCACTTCGGCAGGCGTCGCACTTACCGCATGGCGATATCGGCAGTCCGGTCACTTTATCGCCGACGTTTAAATCGGTTCTACTCCCAGGGTCGACTACCGTACCGGCAAATTCGTGTCCCATGACTAGGCCCTTAGGTTCGCCCGATTCGTAGTAATGTATATCCGAACCGCATATTCCGCAGGCTTCCACTTTAATGACGACTTCGCCAAGATTACTTTTAGGCATACTTATTTCACTAACGCTCAACCTCTTCGGTCCTTCTATTTTTACGCATCTCATACCGCTCACTCCATCCATTTTCTGATTAAATTTTATCACACCTTTCACTTTACAGTTAAATGTTTTGTACATATCAAATGCTAAAAAAGTAAAATTGTGTAAATATAAGCCCATCTCAAAAAAGCGAAAAAGAATATATTATGAGTAGTAAAGTGGTGAAATAATATGGAAACTCTATTGTCCATTAAAAATTTAAATAAAGAATTTGAAACAAAAGATTCCTCTATTTTAGCTTTAGACGACATCAGCTTCGACGTCTATAAGGAAGAAATCGTCGCTCTAGTCGGACCATCTGGCTGTGGAAAAAGTACAATCTTAAACATCATATCCGGATTAGACCGAGCGACGAACGGTTCGGTCACATTCAGCACCGAAAATCCGAAGATATCCTATATGCTTCAAAACGACGCGCTTCTTCCCTGGCGTACAGTCTTAGCCAACGCGACTCTCGGCTTAGAGCTTGCTCACGATAACGACGTCATCAAAAATATGAAAGTTAAAGAACTTCTAATCGAATACGGTCTCGAAGACTTTTTGGATAAATATCCGCCCAGTCTATCCGGTGGCATGAAACAGAGGGTGGCCTTGATTCGGAGTTTAGCTATCGAACCGGACTTATTATTGCTCGATGAACCTTTTAGTGCCCTCGACTACTATACGCGCTTAGCCATCTCGGAAGACGTCCACGACATCATCAAAAAGACGGGCAAGACGGCCATCGTCATAACGCACGACATTCAAGAAGCTCTAGCTATCGCCGACCGCATAGTCGTTTTATCCAATCGACCTAGCCGAACTTTAAACGTCTACGAAGTCGGTCTATCGGGCCTAACGGCGATGGAAAAAAGAGAAAGTGCCAGATTTAATGAGCTTTTCAAAAAGATATGGGGTGACTTAAACGATGAAATATAAACTCAAAGTTCTTTTAACTCAATCTCTGTTGGTCGCTTCTTTTTTGGCTATCTGGGAAATAGGAGCTCGTTTAGGTTTCATAAACAGCTTCATATTCTCGAGCCCTTCGCGCGTCCTTTTGACTCTCTTTAATCTCGTCCAAAGTGGCGAACTGTTCATGCACATCGGAGTGACTCTTTTGGAGATTGTAATCTCTTTCTCACTCGGAATTGCTTTAGCTTTCTTAATAAGTACCATCATGTACATGAAGCCGTTCGTGGCCGACGTCCTAGACCCCTTCTTGACCATGTTGAACTCTCTACCAAAAGTTGCACTCGGCCCTATAATCATCATCTGGGTGGGAGCCAACACGAATGCGATTATCGCGATGGCCCTTTTGATAAACGTCATCATCTCGATAATCACCATCCACAACGGCTTTGTCCACACCGACCCATTAAAACTCAAACTGTTCAAAAGTTTTAAAGCGACTTCTTGGCAAACGTTCACTAAACTCGTGATACCGTCGAACCTACCGACTATCGTCAGTGCGATTAAGATAGACATATCGCTCACCCTAATCGGCGTTTTAATGGGCGAATTCTTAGTCAGTCAAAAAGGTATCGGCTACTTGATTCTATACGGTACACAGGTGTTCAACTTAAATCTCGTCATCACGGGCATCCTCGTTCTCGTCATCCTATCTTACATTATTTATAAACTGGTAGGTCTTTTGGAAAAGGTCATCGACAAAGAAAAAGCGACATCTCATTAAAAGATGCCGTTTTTATTGCCAATAATTGCTCACAGTGTTTAAAGATGCACCTTCGCTGTAGTCGAGAGCCGTTTTAATAGCTTTTTCTATATCGATGACACTAGCACTCAAACCCTTCGCACGGATGTCATATTCGCCGACTGCCCAATCGAAGACAGCCCCACCGATATCTAAAGCACTGGCATAATCTAATGCCCACGAAGAAACCGAGATTATCGGATTTAGAAAATCGTTCAGCCTAGCAAAGTCGTTCTCGGGTATCTCTTTGATGAATCTCGTCACCGTCGCATCTATATTCTTTATCGCTCTTCTAAACCTCTCCCTAAATGCCCCATCTCTATTGAATTTATCGACGATATAATATACGGTGTCATTGTCTGTATACTTTATCGCATCCTTGACTAAAGTCGAATCGAGAATGACCGTCATTTTATTCTTTTCGTCCAAATCCCAACCGTCTATATAGTCGAGCATCTTCTCAAATCCGTCTTTCTCAGCCTCATCGAAGCCCTCAAGTTCTAACGTATTGTCCATGAGATAATATTCGCGTACCGAGTTTCTCGTCATGGGATAAGTTAAAGGTGAATATCTGATTTTATGGATTACGAGCAACTCCATGAAGATAACTATCATGAATACAGCCAACTTGGCGACATTCAAAAGAGCATGGCCGATTACCTTTAAGGGGTCATTCGCTTCATTTTCTCCACCTTTTCTGCCGAATAGAAGCTTCCAAGGAAACCACACCGGCGAAGTAATCGCCAGTAGTACCGTTCTTATTACTTTCCAAATGTTTTTCATCACCTTTTGCACAATCATCACCTTTTATTATTATATTTCTTTTCTCGCATATTATTTATTGTACTACCTTATAAAGAATAGCAAATCCAAAAAATCTAAAAGCCCATTTTTAAATCTCTCACTCAAGGTACATAACTTATATATGCTACCCATTATCAGATAGATGTTCAATAGACAGAGCATAAATCCCCAAAAACCATTTGGAGCTTCGAAGATAAATAATTGCAAGACGAATCCCCCAAGTCCTAAAATTAGTAGACCCCAACACAAAAGTATCTTGGTTTCTTTTTTCATGGCCTTCTCATCCCTTTCAAACGACTTACCTTCTTTTGTTATACAATTTCATTATAATATAAAATATAAAATTATCCGTTCACGACGCGAAATACTTTACAAAATATTTACTAAAATAAAAAAGTGAGCCTGTTTTTAGTGACTCGCCTTTAGCTCTCTTATCGTTCGTTATTTAAATCGATACCATCTATACAATTATCGTAAATCCACTGTTTTAAATCAGTATTATCTCCTTTTACAGGCAATATTATTCTATAGAATACCCCATTTAAACAATAAATGTATCATTCGCTATGTTTTAAATCCTTTATCGTCTCCCAACTCATCTTTTTATGAGGGAGTTTCATAATTTGGAAGTACCCGAGATACATCATCTCCGCTATTACCTGAGGCTTTATGCAGCCCGTTAGTCCTCCAAACATCGGTATCAAAATGCTTTCCATATCGTTTTGTAGCGCGACCATCAGCGTAGTCCGCATGCACTGATATATTACTCTTGCATCCACTATTTTTTCTGGAGTTCTCATCGTAGGAGTATGGATTAAGAATTGGTTGTCTCGCCCAGCATCGATGATGAAACTAGAGGCAACTAGTTGCTCTCCATAATAATTGTCGATAATGTACTTTTGTACTTTTTCTTGTAACTGACTTCCATACCATTTAGTCAAAGCCAAATCGTAACCTCCGTCCATTAAGCATTTATGGATTTTTTCACTTTAAAAGGAGATTGACAAACCTCCTTAATTTTTTTCTATTCTAAATAAAGACTTTCTACTGTATACAAGTTCCATTTTCTGTCTCATTGACTTTTAGATTGCCTAAAATAGTCGATGGATTCAATAAGTCGAGGTCCTTAAGCGCAAAAGCCATATAACTCCTTGTACATTCGCACATACCATATTCGGGATAACATTCACCCTTTTTCTCATTTCGACTATAGCAAGCATTCTTGATATTGACATTTTGATGGGTATAATCTAACACATAGTCAAATCCTATTCCGTTTATAAAGAGAGTATTTGATTTTACATCATCTGGTCCTGACGCCGGTTCAGCAAAGTTATTTTCGATATTAAACTTATCTAACGTAGCTCCGATGTCGTCCAAATGTGTCATTAACCACAACTGCATCGCTTTAGTAACGGGATTACTGCCACTCAATATTCCTTCCATCGGACTTATCATCTCCGGTTTAAAATGGCATTCTAATTTCTGTCCATTCATAGCACAAGCATAAATTTTATCATATCGAGAATCTTTCTTGAGTTCGTTCCACAACTTGGCATAATAACCCTCATCATCGTTTTCTACGATTATATCCTCGTTATTTTTGACGTTTGCTAACAACTTCTCTTCATCTTCGTCGCTTACATATTCGATGGATACATATTCCAATCCTTCGATAGCGACATTTCTACTCGACTTGACGGTTACTCCTTTAGAAGTATCGAAACCTTTATCTTTAGCTAAACTGTATACCGATTCGATGCTTTCTTTGAGAGTTAGACCGTCCAATTTTATCTCGTCGTACATTTTCATACAGTCGGCATTTAAACAAGCGACACCCTCGACTCTATCGTCCTTTAAAGTGAATACCATCGCCGGATTTATCTCGACGAACACATAACTTACTCGCTCTTTACTGAGTTCGTTTATCTGTCTATTTATCTTCTCTGTATTCAATTTCGTCATAAACTTATCCATTCTAGACCACAATATAGCCGCTAAGACGATACACAAAATGACGAGTATAATTCTCATAAAAGTTACTTTCGGCTTGACTTCTATTCCTAAAACGCCATACTTCTTCTCATCTTCCTTAGAAAAAGTCTCTCTCAATTTATCGCAATTCAATTCCTCTTTTTTCTTTAAGCCCAACTTCGCTTTCTTGACATTTTTCGCCAAGTCTTCAAAAGTAGGATAACTGTATGTGCGTTTAACCTTTTTCTTGAGTCTTTTGTTATCTCTTTCCCTTATGAATATAACTTTTTCGCCACTGGAAATCTTTTTCATCTCATCTGTACCGAGTTGAATACTAATCGATCTTTTATTGCTCTTTATTTTCTTAAATTCCTCATCGCTTACCTTTATTTCATAAAACTTCTTTTTCATAAACTTACTCTCGTTCTCCCGTTCAATTTTTTTTCAAAGCCGACAATGGATTTTACCTAGCCCGCTCTTTCACAACTCAAAAGTTCGATTAATTTGAGTGGTGAACTCAACTTCATTATAACAAACCACATACAAAAATAAAAGCAGTATTCGTATTTATATCGTTTTTTCTTGACTATTAAAAGTGCCCCTGTTAGAATAAAACACAAGAAAGAAGTGAGCAAATGCCAAACACTATAGAATCTACTATTGCCTATAAAAATCTAATAGAGTATCGCGACACCTTAAAATTTGTTTTAGAGATGCGCGCATATACTTTTTTAACATCGACTTTAGCAGGATTATCTAATAAAAGAATAAATGTATCTAGTCTTCGCGATTTTTATTCTAATGATGAAAGTACATTAGAGAGAATAACGACCCTTTTAGGTTATGGGAGTGACGCATTTTTAAACTGTGCATCTTTAATAGACAGAGATAAGATTATTAAAAAATCTTGGGATGTCTTACGATATTTTTGTTTCGAAACTTACCCTCAAGAATGCGTAAAAAAAACTGAAGCTGAGGTTAAACGTTTAGAAGAGGCTTGCCCTGATATCCGACTTCTCATTATCGAACTGATGGAGTTCGCATCGAATTTAGATTTAAGTACAGAAATAGGTTGTAAGATAAAATCGGCGATTGCGGAGTATCTAAAGACAGTCGATTATAGACAGACGCCATCGGTTAGAGATTATTTAAATCAGACATGTGCCGTCCCCGAATGGTATGAGAGTTACTTTATTCATAACCCATCCTCTACTAAAGAAGAAGGGCTTAAAGACGCAAACGAAAACTTTAATGCTTTGTTATCATCTATTTTAACGCTAGATAACGACAATCGTTTACCTGTATTAAAGCGTTCGCTAGAATCATATTATTCAAAGATTGAAGGAGTCGAGATTAATCCGGATTCTTTAAAGCGTTTATTAACTGAAAATCTAACTATAAACTGTATTGATTATATCTTTGTCTTATTAAAAAGAGCTGGATTATTAGTCGATACATACGAATCAGCATTAAGAGAAACTATCATTAACATTATTGAAAAACATTTAACGAGTAAAACCGCAGGAAGCGAATCAACTGATGTAACCGTCACGCACGATTTATGGGTTTTATTTAGACGTTCTAGACTCATACTCTCTTTAAAAAATACGATTGAAATATTCACAGATATATTAGGTGATGTAGAAGGTATAGATTCTATCATATCAGGACTATTAGCTCTTTTAGAATTATCGTTCCCAAATTATGTTGCAATGTTTAAAGAACAACTTGAAATCGCAAAGAAAAGCGCATCAAAAGGCGCTATAGAGTTACATCCAAAAGACAAAAAACCTATTTAGTTCAGAAACAATCTGATCTTTTTTAATTATGTTCGATACTGTTGCTCCAAAAGACCTGGCAATACGTTCTACTATGTCTAGTTTTATATTTTTTTTCGATAATTCTAAATCCCTTTATACATTTATTTGTAGTTTTGAAATTTGAGTTTAGGTAAAAATAAAAGTTGACAAGAAAAATCAGAGAATGTGGAA
>CAZXXI010000014.1:0-14805 GCA_964644815.1 uncultured Muribaculaceae bacterium | reverse complement strand
AAAGTATATATGCGAGATACAGGACTTTTGATGGCAATGTTAGAGGATGGTTCCCAATTAGAGATAATAAATGGTAATTTAGGAATATATAAGGGTGCAATATATGAAAATATAATCGCCGATATTTTTACGAAATTGGGAAAAAATCTATATTATTTTGAACACAATTCTACTTTAGAAATAGATTTCTTTATCAGATATGAAAATGAAGCGACAGCAGTAGAAGTCAAATCCGCTGATAATACAAAGTCGAAGTCTTTAAATTCGATAATGACAAATTGGAACGTGAAAAGAGGAGTTCGATTATCGACAAAAAATATAGGAGAAAAGGTAGAAGAGAATGGGATTTTATATATACCTCTTTATATGGCAATATTTTTATAAATAGAACTAAATAAAAAGAAAAAAGCTAAGTTTTTTCTTTTTTAGTGCGATATTTTTAAGGTGTGCATCTTTTCTGGAGTACGGTCTACAGTAGCGAGCAACTCTAAAACCTGTCTTTGGTCGCTTCCCTTCATGAGGCGACGTGGGTGGATAGAGTAGATGTGTTCTAGGGCGTAGACTTCGCTCTCGGATAAATCTTCGCGATAACGACGGATAAATGCTTCCATAGAAGCTGCATCGAAATCGGCAAGCGTTTTATGAGTTGTTTTTTTGGTAGAATATCTATATTCCGATACAGCGGCGATTAAATTGGTCATCATCTTTTTGACAGCTTCTACCGATAAGTCTCTGTGGTACTGTTTGACTATAAATAGAGGAGAGTACGATTTCTCATAGTATAAGTCGAAGATTTCTAAAGCTAGATTTTTGTCTCCGTCAAAAGGTATATCTTCAAGACCGACGACCGAGTAGAAGTAGTCGAAGTCGAGGGCAGTCTTTTCGTCTAAAGAGTAAAAACTGTTTAAAATAGTCTGTATTTGAGATAGGGCAAGAGAGTATTTTTGACTGATGGTATCGATATCGATTCCATTTTTAAATATATCTATTAAGACTTGTCTATCCCGTCTAGAGAAGTATTTCAATTTTGAAGATAATCGGGCGAGATTTACCTTAGGAATTTCTCCGTTTAAATACTTTTTAATAGTTAATACTGCACCATAAAGACGGTCGGTCAAAGCTTTTGTAGTTTCGCCATAAATGTCGCTTAAATCTTTTATGGAAGTGCTCTGTTTTCCTAGACCATAGACATCTTTTAGAAGCTGTCTTTCTCTATTGGATAGAGGTATAGCTTTATCGTCGATAGTACTTGCTAGTACATCTCTATCGATGAGGTCGAACTGGGCTTTAAGGTAGCCAGCTTTTTTGGCTTTTAATGTCGTAAGTGCTCTACTTTTAAATTTGTAAATACTGTTTAGGTTAAAAGAAGTATAAGTTGGCATTTCACTTTGGCCAACAGCTATACCTTCTTTGTTATACTCGTTTTTAAAACCGTATAAGTAAGATAGCACTGTTCTTTCGTTTACAGTTAGCAAGTTTGCCGTTTCGTGAGCGTTTACTTCTCTTTCGATTTCATCTCGAGAGAGTTCTACCGACTCAAGACGAAGGCGGTCGCACATCTCATACAATAAATGCACTTTGTTGTAGAATTTATTTTTCGGTAGACCACTTGTCTTAAGAGCTTTATCGATGTCTCCGTCTACTATATAGCAGCTCATGGCAATTTTAATTTCAGAACTACACTTCATGTTATTTACGCATCTCAATAGTTCTTCAGTAGAGTAGGCGGCATCTTTCATGAGACCATATCTATAGTAGTCGATGCGATTAAGAGTGCGAATGAAAGATTTGCTCACTTCATGCGGCTGTATTCCTACGATTTCAGCAGTTTCCTCGAGAGATTTTTCTCCAAATAGCATGAGCTCGGCGATTTTTTTCGTCTTCTCGTCCATCTCTAAGTCGTGCTCTTTTAAATATTTGCGGTAGACAGTATAATCCATATTTCTCTTGTAATCTATGGGCTCATAATAGATGTCATCGTCATCGTCAGCGAATGGCAGCGACAATATAGAATTTATCTTGGCGACGAGTTTTCTTTCATCTATAGAAACTTTCGGTATGATGCCAAAGAACTCGCGGACTTTTCTAGCCATATTATCAGGTATAGCTATATCGTAGTTCTCCAGTACGGATTCGAAGTCGGAGTATGATGAGTTTTTCCAAGCACCGTATGTAGAAGTGTATACATCTATAAATTCGCTCAAATCCATATCTAAACTGACACTGTAAAGTGAACTTTTATATTTAGCAATTATTTTAGCATGGAAAGAGTCGTATTGTTCTTTGTATATTGTAAATATAGTCTTCTCTTTTTGCCATAAAGTCGTCTCTATTTCTCTGATATCGCAAACTGATATGGACATTTTCGCAGCCATGAGGTGGGAACTATACTTAGTCAAGCCAAAAATCATCTCGCGATATAGTTCTCTTTCAGCATAAGTCAAAAAGTCGCGTAGGAAAAGAAACTTAGTTATGTCGCGTGGCGATATGGGTTTTAGCCGCAATAAATCGTGTCTCAACAGGTTATCGACATCTTTGGGAAGATTTTTTCTAAAATAGCCTTCTTCGATGTATTTTCTGAGCGATTTTAAAATTCTTTCTTCTTTTTGTTGGATAGCTTGGCGGCTTACTCCTAATTCTTTACCGACTTGTTCAGGCAAAAGATGAGTATCAGTTAGAAGTAAGTGATATATTATATAGTAATTAACAGCGCTAAGTTCGGTCTTTAAGAAAGCGCGCAGGCGGTCATCGTTCATGTCATCTTCGAGGCTCGTATACGCCGTTTCTTCGCAACTTAATATATCTTGGAGCTTGCGGTCGTTGTCGGATGAGACGTTATCGGATAGACTTTTAGCATTGAACTTATAATCATCTTTAACATTTCGTAACATTTTATCGGACAAGTTTAAAAGTCTTTTTATCTCTTCGTCTGGTGGCAAAGGAACATTTTTATCATGACAATCTTTGACCATAGAGGCATATTGTACGAGAGCTTCTGCGACAGGAGAAGGGCGTTTTATGAGATTATCGTATTTTAAGATAGCTGTATTAATCGCTCTTGTTATACATGGAATTGCAAAAGTCGAAAAAGCTACGCCCTTACTTTCATCATAATTTTCAATCGCCTTGAATAGACCGATGAAGCCTTCTTGCATTAAATCTTCTTTTTCTAAAGAGTTACGCGGTCTTTTATTTTTTTGGACTATGGATAAGACTAAACCGCGGTTTTGATAAATCATCTGTTCATAGGCTTCAGGGTCGCCTGCTTTTACTCTTCTTATGAGCTCTATGTTGGAGTCGGCAGAAGCCACGGGAATGGTATCAAAGTTCTTTTTTAAATCGCTATAAGTATCATCCGATAGAATGAAAGCTTCTTCTATGGACGCATCTATTGTAGACGCAATAGTACTCATAAATAGTTTCCCCCTTTTTTATATAGGAGGTACTATATCACATTTTGGCGAAAAAATACAGCTAAATTTGATTAAAATGTAAATTTGTCTTGTCATAGCTCAGCAAATAACTTATAATTTAGATAGGATAAAAAGGTCGGGCGATGTTAATGATAGGTTCAATTATAAAGATAGAGGAAAACATCATCGAAGTAGAGCTGTCATTCGATATAACAAAGAGCCGCAGTATAATAGGTTCTTATATTCTTTTAAAAGATGTGAGTGCACAATTCATAGGGGAATTGTTTAAAATAACTGGTTTAGTAGCGAGTATCAGGTTAATAGGCGAATATGAAGGAGGAAGGTTTTTATATGGAACGGTAAAAAAGCCTTCCTTTGGAGCGGGAGTCTATATCGTCTCTAAAGACTTCATTCCTCACATCATAGGTAGTGTAGGAGTAAAAAGTCTAACTTTAGGGAAGGCGAGCTTATACGATATCGAAGTAGGGGTAGATATAGATTCGCTGTTCGGTTCGCATTTCGCCATATTCGGTGCGACTGGCTCTGGTAAATCGTGCGGTTTTGCGCGCATGATTCAAAATGTCTTTTATACGAATCCTCCTAGAAATGCTAAAATATTGATTTTTGATGCCTATGGCGAATACAAAAATGCGTTTAGTAAATTTAAGAAGGGAACTTTTAAAAACTATACGACCAATATAAAAAGCGATGAGGAACTGTTGAAAATACCTCTTTGGCTTTTGAATCAAGACGATTTAGCACTTCTTTTAAACGCTCAGACCAGTGCACAACTTTTGATTTTGGATAAGACGCTGCGCTTCGTAAACGTCTTTGCAAGAGAAGATGAGGAAGCGTTAAAGTATAAGAATAGCATCATCGCATCGGCACTTTTGGACATCTTGTCGAGTGGTAGAAGCCCAGTACAGATAAGAGACCACGTGTTATCCCTTCTAGCGAGGTATAATACAAAAGATTTGAATACTGAGACAAAGATAGTTCAACCCGGTTATACGCGAACGATAAAATTGTGCATGATGATAGATGCCTCTGGCAAGATAAATTCTATCGAGTTAGTAGAAGCTAAGCTACAGGAATTCGTCATCGACGACGTGCACCTTACTTTACCGGATGGCAGTTTTAAATACACTTTGAACGACCTTTTAGATGCTTTGGACTTTGCCTTAATCGATGAGGGTGTATGGAAAAGCGAGGAGATATACGATTCTGTTAATTTCTTAAAGATTAGGTTACAGAATTTGATAAAAAACGATACGAGTAGATATTTTGAGATGGACTATATTTCGAATGAAGATTTCATCAAAAGTATCTTTAAAAACGAAGTGGGAGAAGATAGCCAGATAGTCAATTTCAACATAAACTATATAGATGACCGGTTTGCGAAGACGATTACGAAGATTTATTCGCGAATATTTTACGATTACGTCAAAGAGTTGCCAGAGCGCGCGTCGATGCCGATTAACATAATACTCGAAGAAGCTCATAGATATGTACAAAACGATAGAGATGTCGACGTGATTGGCTATAATATATTCGAAAGAATATGTAAAGAAGGCCGCAAATACGGGATTTTGATGGGTTTTATATCGCAAAGACCGACCGAACTATCGGAGACGTGTATATCGCAATGTGCTAATTTTTTGCTGTTCAAGATGACTCATGCGAAGGATTTGGACTTCATCAGAAGTAGCGTTCCCTATATCACCGATGAGATGATAGAGAAAATCAAGACACTTATGCCAGGTACGGCACTTACCTTTGGTAAGTCGTTCAATCTGCCGACTTCGATAGATTTTACTTTGCCAGAGCCAACTCCTTCTAGCGAAAATGCCGAAATCGAAAAGATTTGGTATAACTGATAAATATATTAAAAAACAGTTAAAGCGAACTTTAACTGTTTTCTTAGCGTCTAGGACCTTGATTATTATTGTTGTTGCCGCCCCAAGCCCAACCAGCTCCTAGTATGATAACTAGTAGGACGAAAAGGACTATCCAAAGTGCTGCTCCGAAGCCATAGCCGCCTTGAGTGTAACCTACGAAACCGTTGTTACCACCGCAGCAGGGATTCTGATAGTATCCATTGCCGCCGCCGGCATAGCCATTATTATATCCGTAATAATACATAATATAACCTCCTAACTCCTACTATAGTCTATGGTAAAGTACATTTAAGTGTTATCAAATTTTAAAAAAATAGTAAATTTATTACTTTTATGATATTATAAGGACATTCAAGAAGAGAGAAAGATTCATATGATAGAAAAGTATTTAAGCGATTATGGCTTTGGAAAGAAAGCAATAGATAAGGTTTTAGTGCACATTCAAAAGAAGTATACCGAAGAAAATATGTTTATTCGAATGAAGGAGAACGTACAGTTTTTAGAGAACTATGGATTTTCTCGCGAAGCTATCATCAAGATTTTTTCTTCAAACGTCTATTCCTTTCATAAAAGGGCTTCGAATAATGAAGGGATACTAAGTCATTTGGAGAGCTTTGGCATAGCTAGACCGACTCTTAGAAAACTGTTAAAGAGGTCGCCTAGTCTTTTAAACGTCAGCATCGAAAAGTTTAACAGAATGTTTGAAAAATTTCGGTTGATGGAGATGTCAGATGAAGAGATAGTCAAAATACTTCTATCCTGTCCGAATCTATTTTTAAGCGAGAGAAAAGTTGACAGCGTGTTAGATTGGCTTTACAGTTGGTGGCCAAAAAAGGAAGATGTCAAAAGGATAATTTTAAGGGCTCCGTCATCTATAACAAGACATCCGGACAGTTTAGAGGATAAGATGCAGTGGTTTTTAGGTTTTGGCTTAGATAGAATGGAAGTTGCGAAAGCAGTTTTAGTATCTCCTCAAATTTTGACGATGGGAATGGAACGATTTGAAAGAAGAGTAAAAATTCTTGAAAGCGCGAACTTCAGTCATGAAGAGATTAAGAATATTTTAATCGAATATCCGGCAATTATGGCTTTAAAAGAAGATACATTATTAGAGAAAATCACATTTCTCTGTGGCAACGGTTTTCAAGATGTTATAGTTAAAAGGCCGAAGTACTTGATGCAAAACGTGAGACTTACTAAAGCAAGGGTCAATTTTTTAAGGTATATAGGTCAAGATAGCGCGAAGAATTATAGTACTTTAGTGTTTATTGGAAATCGGCAATTCGAGAACAAATTTAAAATAGAGAGAAGTACATTATTAGATCTATTTAGTTCGAAAGAGAAAGAGTACTAAATTTTTTGACAAGACTTTTAAAATAACCTATAATGTTTTATAGAAAGAGGGTATAGAAATGACTTTATTCGAAGAATTGAAGTGGCGCGGACTCGTCAAGGATATGACTAGTCCAGAGATAGAAAAATTGTTAAACGAAGGCGAGGTAACTTTCTATATAGGAACTGATCCGACGGGAGATTCTTTGCACATCGGACACTTATCTAGCTTTTTGATATGCAAGCGTCTGCGCGAATACGGACATCATCCCATCATTTTAGTAGGAGGCGCTACAGGTCTAATAGGAGATCCGAGACCGACGGCTGAACGCGAGATTATATCTTACGAGAAGGTAAAAGAAAACGTAGAGAAATTGAGTGCACAGTTAAGAAAAGTTTTCGGAGATATGGAATTCGTAAACAATTATGATTGGAGTCACGATGTCGATTTCATAACTTTCCTACGCGAGTATGGAAAATACTTCAACATAAATTATATGATAAACAAGGATATAGTCAAAAGAAGACTGGACGAAGGGATAACTTATACGGAGTTTTCTTACCAAATAATGCAGGCGATGGATTTCTATATATTATATAAAGAGAAAAATTGTATCATGCAGGTAGCCGGTCAAGACCAGTGGGGAAATATAACCGCGGGTGTCGATTTGATAAGGAAGAAATTGGGTAAGGAAGCTTATGCGTTTACGATGCCTTTGGTCACTAAGAAAGATGGTACTAAGTTTGGCAAGAGTGAAGGTAAGGCCATTTGGTTAGACAAAGATAAGACAAGTCCTTATGAATTTTACCAGTTTTTTGTCAATTCGGAAGACGAGATGGTCATCGATTACTTGAAGATATTTACTTTCTTATCGCACGAAGAGATAGAAGATATAGAGAAACGCCATAAGGAACATCCAGAATATAGGGAAGCTCATAAGACTTTAGCTTACGAAGTTACTAAGTTTGTCCACGGAGAAGAAGAAGCGGATAAAGCTCGCAAGATGAGCGAAGAGATATTTGCAGGTGGCGCAAGTGAGAACATGCCGGCATGCGAATCCAATTTACCGAAGGGTTCTAACATATTAGATATCTTGGTCGACGTCGGATTAGCTCCATCTAAAAGTGAAGCAAGACGCCTCGTCGAACAGGGAGGAATAAGTGTCGACGGTGAAAAAGTAGTCGATTCTAAAGCTACTTGTGAGAGCGATGAAGTCGTCATCCAAAAGGGAAAGAAAGTATTTAAAAAGGTAGTATTTAAAAAATGATTTTATGCGTTGTTGGTCCTACGGCAGTGGGAAAGACCAAATTGTCAGAAGTTCTTTCTTTGAAATATGATGCCATCGTCGTCAACTGCGATGCAATGCAAGTATATAAAGAGATGAACATCGGGACGGCAAAGTACACAAAAGAAGAAGATTTAGGTCAAGAACACTACCTCTTCGATATAGTAAGCCCTAAGGACGATTATACAGTATACGACTATCAGAAAGATTTGAGATGCGTTTTAAAAGAAAACGAAGGGAAGAACGTCGTCATCGTCGGAGGAACGGGTCTCTATTTGAAAGCGGGACTTTACAACTACGAATTTTCTGAACGCGAGACTCGCGACTATGCAGAATTTACCAACGATGAGTTATACATGATTTTGCGCATGCGAGGAGACCTGAAAGGAATTCATCCGAACAATAGAAGACGCATGATTTCGAGGATTAATTCGAGTGGCCACAACAATCGCAAAGATGAGCTTTTATACGACGACGTCCTGTTTATCGGTCTTACGACAGATAGAGAAAAGTTATATTCTAAAATAGATGCCCGAGTGGATGCGATGATATCATCAGGTCTTCGAGAAGAAGTTTTAGAACTTTATAAAAAGTATGGTTTGACGAAAGCTATGAAGACGGGAATAGGTTATAAAGAGATGGTAGCCTATTTTAAGGGATTGATGACTCTAGAGGAGACCATATGCTTGATAAAAAGAAAATCGCGCAAATACGCCAAGAGACAATATACTTGGTTCAAATATCAAATGGATGTAACTTGGTTCGAAACCGATTATGAAGACTTCGATAAGACGATAGATGAAGTAACGAAATATATAGATGAGACGCTCTAGCGTCTTTTTTGTGTAAACAGATAACGATTCTAGTTGACTAGCTACCCCCTCCCTCGGATTGAACATATATTGGTGGAAATATATTTATTGACGTCGATGATAAAGGTAATATAAGTGGTAAATTAGGTAATTTAGATTTATTACAAAGAACCATAAAAGATAGAATAAAAGATAATATTGTGCCATCTACTTTAGGCTTATTTGATGTTGTTATAAAATGAAACAATAAAAAGATGCTGATTTTATATTTATTTTTGCAAGCTCTTCTAAACTTGTTGCCTAAAACTCAAATTTATTATATAATTTAATCAGTTTTTCAGTGACCCTTTAGGAGTAAAGGTGTGTGTCTTTATAGAGAGTCCGTGGTAGGTGGAAACGGGTGAGATGCTACTTTGAAGGTTGAAAGGCGAGGATTACACGTGACTCACGCGTTAAGTGAAAGATAAGAGACTTTAAAAAGTTATAAAAACGAGGTGGTACCGCGGTTATAATCGCCCTCGTGGCTATAACTTTTTTCTTTTTTGAAAGGAGCGATAGAGTGATAGAAGAGTTTATGAAATATGCATCTAACTATGTGGGCGATAAGACCGCTGTAGTGCGAAAAGTGGAACATTCTTTGAGGGTGTATGAGTCTTGCATCAAGTATGCCGAAGAACTCGGCTGGAGTGATGGTGAAGTAAATGCGATGGCCGCGATTGGACTACTTCACGATATCGGAAAGATTAGGAATCCTTCTTGTGACGTATTGAATCACGGAGAAGTAGGAGCGAAGATACTGTTCGAAGATGGACTCATAGAGAAATTCATCGTTGATGAGAAGAGTTATTCTATCATCAAAAAGGCAATCGAAGTCCACAATAGGAGTTTTATACCGGAGGACGTTCCCCGCGCCGGCGTGAAATTTGTAAAGTTGTTAAGAGATTTGGACAAATTGGATAAGATGTACGAGCTCTCTAGTAGAGATATCAGTTTGAACGGCGAAGTATCAGATATAGTCAAAAAGGCCTTTGACGAAGGAATAGTAGTGGCCTATGAAGATGTCACAAATGAAAGCGATAGAGTCGTCATGTATCTATCGCGCGTCTACGATTTGAACTATGATGAAGTAATTCCAGAATATAAGAAATATTTAGAGAAGTATTTCGACCGAGTGGATAACAAATCCGTTTTGGAGTACTACTATGAAAAAGCGATATGTTATTTAAATGAAAGGATTGGTAAAATATGTTAGAAACAAAATATAATCACAAAGTAGTCGAAGAGGGCAAATATGAGAATTGGAAAGAAAGAGGTTATTTTAAAGCGGGAGACTTATCTAAAGAACCTTTTTGTATAGTCATACCGCCACCTAATGTCACTGGTAAATTGCACATAGGTCACGCTTGGGATACGACTATACAGGATGTCATCATCCGTTATAAGAGGATGTGTGGGTTCGATGCATTGTGGCTACCGGGGATGGACCATGCGGGCATCGCAACTCAATCTAAAGTCGACAAAAAACTAAAGAGTGAGGGGATTGACCCTAGAAGTATGGATAGAGATGAGTGGCTTAAACGCGCTTGGGCGTGGAAAGATGAATATGCAGAAAATATCCACGCGCAGTGGGCAAAGATGGGGCATTCCTTAGACTATACTAAAGAAAGATTCACTTTAGACGAAGGGCTATCGAAAGCTGTAAGAAAAGTGTTCGTCGATTTGTATAAAGAGGGATTGATATATAGAGGAGAGAGAATAATCAATTGGGACCCCGAAGCGATGACTGCTCTATCGAATGAAGAGGTCATCTATAAAGATGTCAAAGGGGCATTTTATCATATCAAATATTTCATCGAAGGAACAGACGATTATCTAGAGGTAGCGACTACTCGTCCGGAAACTCTATTCGGAGATACAGCAGTGGCTGTCAATCCGGAGGACGACCGCTACAAGCACTTAATCGGTAAAAACGTCGTTTTGCCGATAGTCGATAAGCTTATTCCTATCATAGGTGATGAACACGCCGATATGGAGTTCGGTACAGGCATCGTCAAGATTACTCCTGCCCACGACCCAAATGACTTCGAAGTAGGCAACAGACACGATTTAGAGAGAATCGTCATCATGAACCCTAACGGTACGATGAACGACAAGTGTGGTAAATATGTCGGGATGGATAGATTCGCCTGTCGCGATGCTCTCATCGAAGAATTGAAAGATAAAGATTTATTGATAAGCATCGAAGAAATTACCCACAACGTCGGACACTCCGAACGCACGGACGTCATGATTGAACCGTATCTATCTAAACAGTGGTTCGTAAAGATGAGACCGCTCGCGGATAGAGTTTTAGAAAACCAAAAAGAAAAGGACGCTAAAGTCAACTTTATTCCAACTCGTTTCGAAAAAATCATGAACCATTGGATGGAGATAACTTATGACTGGTGCATATCTCGGCAGCTTTGGTGGGGACATAGGATTCCTGCTTGGTATAAAGGCGACGAGGTCTATGTAGGTATGGAAGCTCCTGAAGGCGAAGGCTGGGAACAAGACCCGGATGTACTAGATACTTGGTTCTCGAGTGCTCTATGGCCTTTCTCGACTTTAGGTTGGCCAGAAGATAGCGAGCTTTTAAAGAGATATTATCCTAATAACGTCCTCGTGACGGGCTACGACATCATACCTTTTTGGGTCAACAGAATGACATTCCAAGGCTTGCACTTCACCGATTCTAGACCGTTTAAAGACTGCCTGATTCACGGCCTCATCCGCGACAAGCAGGGCCGCAAGATGAGTAAGAGCTTAGGCAATGGAGTGGACCCGATGGATGTCATCGAAGAATACGGTGCCGATGCTTTAAGGTATTACCTTACGACCGAGGTCAGTGCAGGTATGGATTTAAAATATGACGACGAAAAAGTTAAGAGCACTTGGAACTTTATAAATAAGATGTGGAATGCATCGCGTTTTGTCCTTTTGAACATAGAAGGACTGTGTGAAGAAGAATACTCGCTCGAGAATTTGAAAAAAGAAGACAAGTGGATTATATCCAAGCTGAATGCGACTATCAAACAGGTGAGAAAAAATCTCGACAAGTACGAGTTTAACAACGCCGGCGCTAGTCTATACAGCTTCATATGGGACGATTTCTGCGACAATTATATCGAACTGTCGAAGTTCACAGCTACCGACGTTTCTACAAAAGCGACATTATATTTCGTACTTTCTTCGATTTTGAAATTGATAAGCCCATTTATGCCTTACGTCACCGAAGAGATATACGGCAAGCTCCCATTTAGGGATGCCGAGTCGATAATGATTTCAGAATATCCAGAGTATGACCATGCACACGAATTCGATACCAAAGAAGTGGACGACATGCTCGAATTCATAAAGGTATTCAGGACTTTCAAATTGGAAAACAAAATCGGCAAAGATTTCGGTGTAACATACGAAACGGAACTCGATACGACTATTATAAAAAATATGCTCCGTACAGGTGGCAATGAAGTCTTCACCAAAGAATACAATAGCAAAGCGGATGTCATCTATAAAGGCTATAAAGCAACTCTCTATTACGATAAGGACGAAGAAGGAGATGCAGAGACTCTATCTAAGAGAATCGAAGAACTGACTAGTTCGATAACGAGAAGGAAAGCTTTATTAAGTAATGAAAATTATGTCAAAAAGGCACCCGAGAATATCGTAAATGCCGAGAGATTAAAACTTAAAGAGGAAGAAGAAGAATTAGAGAAACTTAAAAAATAAGTTCTCTTTTTTTGGGAGAATTTACAGTCTTTTGCACTATTTTTTTATATTTTTTCTCGAGTATATGAGTTATTTGGTATAATTGGTATAGTAGAGATGAGTGATAATATGGCTAAAGCAGGCTTAAATATAGATGATACACTGTGGAAAATAGTGGAGGGAGAACTTTTAGAGTTTAGAGGGTCTCTCCATGAAAAGAACGTCTAAATCGAGCCATTAGTCATACCTGAAGGCATAACGCGTATAGGCGATGGCGTTTTTAAAGACAAAATGATTTTATCCGTTAAACTTCCAGAATCACTCATAGAAATCGGAAAAGAGGCTTTTGCCAATTCTGGCCTCATCGCTTTAGAATTGCCAAGACATTTACGTAGCATCGGCGAGATGGCATTTTATCAGAAGAACTTTATACGCCATATAGATATTCCGGATACGCTTACGCTTATCGGCGATGGGGCCTTTGGATTGACGGAATTTAAGACGGTGGCTGTTTCGGATAGATTTATAAATAAGTTGGGTATAGAGAGGTTCAAAGATATATTTAAAACTGCGACTCTGACAATCGATTTTAGCATCGACGATATTGTGAAGACATTAAAAGATTTAGGAAACTTCGCTGGAACGATACAACTATACGAAGAACAGGTTCCGCAGTATCTACGTCCAAAAATTGCCAAGTTATCTTCAAAAATGAATTTCGATATTAAGTATGTCAAAAGGCCACCTAGAGTTACCGTAGATTCCGTCAGTAAGAAATCCGATGAAGCGTTTGAAGATGAAACCTTTGTGATTAAAGCTAATGTATTAGTCGACTATAACTATAAGGATAGTTGGAAAGCCAGTAAGAAACTAACCGAAAGGGTCGTCGAAATACCTTATGGGGTCGAAGAAGTATCGGATTATGCCTTCAAGAATGTCCCCATAGCGTGTGTAAAAATACCCGATACGGTCAAAAAAATAGGACGCGAAGCTTTTGCTAACTGCGGTTTAAAGAAAGTGTATTTACCTAAAAGCATCGAAATAATAGATGAGTATGCCTTTCATGATAATTATTTAACTTCGATTGAAATACCGGAAAACATCAAGCGTCTGGGCGAACAATGTTTTGTTATAAACTCAATTTCGACGACAATTGCGTCGGCTCCTTCTTATGGCGATGTCAAAATAGTCGATGGAAATCGACCGGGATTCTCCAGCGTCAGTATGATAAGTTCGACGGGAAAGTTCGTCGTCGATAATTCATCTGGCAAAGCGATAGAAACAATAGAAAAGTTTAAAACGCACGTTAAACCGTCCCAAATAGTCGTCGTCGGTGGCAAGCCTTTGACGCAGGAGGAGAAGAGTCATATAAGAAGTCTATTCGGACTACTCGTACGAATTTCAGAGATAGAGAAAATTCCATCGGTAGAAGAAGCTCCCGTCAAAGATGAATAAAAAAAGATAAACGACCCCGAAGTTCAAAAGATTATCGAACTCATTCGAACAATACTTAAAGATACTACTTCTGAATTGGCAAGCGAAATCGAGGATGAAGTGGAAGCTTGTTTAAAAGAGTATGACGAAAAGCTCCAAGGATTAAAAAGCGATATCGATAATACCGATAGCATGAGTGGGCCAGTCACTTTAAAATTGGATTCCCAATCGCCAGCGGGCATAAAGGCCAATCTCCTTTTGAGACTGGAAAATATTTTATCTAAAATAAAAAGAGATATGCCTAAAAATGCCTTCGAGAAACAACTCGATGAATACGAAGAAATGCTAGCCGGCAAAAGGGTTGAGGGAGACGACGAGTATAAGAGCAAAATAGAGGTAATCATCGCGACGGCCAATAGATATTCTATCGACTTTTTAAGAGAAGAGTTAAGGATGCTATTGAAAGCGACAAAAAAAGAAGTAGCTAGCCAAAATTATAATTCTTCTGAGTGCACACTTACGATGGATTCACCACTCGAATTTATAAAGACCAATTTTGGCGAAAAGCTCGAAGAACTGGAGAAAAAGTCTAGCCATTATTCCGAATTTTATGACATGCTAAACGGCATAGGAGAGAGCAATCTTGCCAAAGATATTGCAGTAGCCAAAGAGATAATTGCCTCTTTAGACGATTCTTCTAAAATCAAATACGGTACGATGTTCGACACGATTATAAATAAATATCGCGTATTGGGCGTAAATATGGATAGAAAAGCTTTTGAAGAGAGTTTTCGCAAAGATTTCCATAAATGGTTAGAAAGCATTGCCAAAGTAGTTCCTTTGATAGAGAAAAGAAAGAAGCTTTTAAATAGACTCAATAGAA
>CAZXXI010000013.1:0-15352 GCA_964644815.1 uncultured Muribaculaceae bacterium | reverse complement strand
AAGGTGCAGAAACGATATACGATAAAGTGGAAGCATCAGTGAAAGACGGAAATCCGGATTTTTCATTAGCCGCTACGACCGATGAAGGGATGTATGCCTTAGCGGACGACTATGGAACAAGTTATTATTACCGAGGAGCCAGCCAAACTAATTATATCAAATATGGCAAAAACAAAGATGGTCAGGATATGTATTGGAGAATAATCAGGATCAATGGCGACGGAACACTCCGCATCATTTACGATGGAACACAAGCCTATGCGAATGGTGTAGCCAACGATGATAGATATGCCATAGTAAGGCAAGTATGGAGTACCCAAACTTACGATGTCAAGTATGTCGGATATATGTTCGGAGGGGCACAGGGAGTAGCAAGTACGTCAAAAGCAGGAGCTCAAGCCAATGAGACGAACAGTGAAGCTAAGACAGCAGTAGATGCCTGGTATAAAGAAAACATAGTAGACACAGGATATGGAAGTAATGTAGTAGATGCGATATTCTGTAACGATAGAAGTACACCAGGAAGTTCATTAACAGGCTGGACAGAAGATACAGGATTAGGATATGGGATAAATGCAACAGGCTATGGAGCACTAGCAAGAACAGGAGGATGGCATGATAATAAAAGAATATCACCTAAATTCACATGTGAAGTAAAGAATGATGCTTTTACAGTAAATGAAAGCATCAAAGGAAATGGGGCACTAACATACCCAGTAGGCTTAATAACCGCAGATGAAATAATGGCAGCCGGAAGTGGAAAATATGGAACAGTAAATGATCAATATTATTTATACAAATCTTCAAGTTATTACGGTTGGTCGCTCTCGCCTCGTCACGTGTATGGGGGCTCTGGAGCAGAACCTTACATATTTACAGTAAATGGAGATGGTAGATTATACAGTATATATAGCATTAATCCCGGTGCCATCGCACCTGTCATAAATCTCTCCAAAGAATACGCTAGTGAACTAATCGGAGAAGGTACGATGACCAATCCGTATCGTGCAGATGACGTTGAACCTTAATCATTTATGAGTATGTTTGAAACTTGTAGCTGAACCATTAAAGTTCATCTACGAGCTTTTTTCTTTTGCATAAACGCGAAAAATATGCTATATGAAGTCGATTTCACATTGTTTTTTAGTATTTCTGTGTTATAATCGATTATAGGAGGAGAGTTATGAAGAAATTTTTTGAAAAGTATGATTTGATTAAAATCTCTGGGATAGTAATACTTTTATCTGTACTTCTAACTTGGATAATACCTCAAGGTTATTTCCAAGGTGAAATGGTCAGTGAAGGCGTAGTAAGAGTTGGATTTGCCGATTTCTTTAACTACTGCTTGATGGGTGTTTATTATTTCTATCCACTAGTAACTTCCTTGTTCGTTTTGGGTGGGTTCTATGGTGTCCTATCTAAAAGACCTGGATATCAGAGATTAGTCAAAAATATTAGTGAAAAATTAAAAGGACGCGAAGTTCCAGTAGTATTAGTCGTATCGCTAGTGTTCGCAATACTGGGAAGCCTTTCGATGGAATATTTTCCACTGTTATCGTTTATTCCGTTCGTAATAACAGTCCTATGTTTGATGAAAGTAGACAAGATCTCTGCTTTCGTAGCGACATTTGGAGGATTGCTAATCGGTACTCTAGGTAGTACTTATGCGGATAAAGTTGCAGTCGTATTGAACAGTGCTTTCACAGTTGAAGTTGCCGACGTTCTGACGACACAGACAATCATCTTCGTCATATCGTATATCGCCCTTGCTATCTTTACTGTATTGAGACTCAAGAAAAATAAGGATAACAAGAAATTCGAAAGTTATGACAAATTTGAACTAGTCGAATCCAAAGACGATTCTAAGAAAGCACCTAAGACATGGCCTTACATCATCGGTATTATACTTTTTGTATTGACCATCGTATTAGCATACTTACCTTGGGACGCATGGAACGTTACATTGTTCACAGACATTACGACTAAGATTAATGAATTCGCCATCGGAGACCACACTATATTAGCCTACATCGGCGGAACTCTATTAGCTTTCGGTGCATGGGAAATTGGTACATTCCAATACGTCATGTTATTCGCGATTGTCCTTATGCTAATCTTCGGAAACTTAAAAGTAGACGAAATGATTAAATCTTTCGGCGAAGGCATGAAGAAGATAAGCAAGGAAGTCATCATATTGTTACTCGTGTATCTCATACTAGAGTTCGTAGTAATGTATCCAATCTTGCCGGTTATCGTCGACTGGATTGCAAACTTCGGTGATGGCTTCAACGCATTCTTAGCATTCATTTGTGCACTCATCACTTCCGGTTTTGGTGTAGAGATGAACTACGTAATGCAACTAGCAGGTTCATATTTCGCAAGCTTAACTACTGATGGTGGAAATATTTTAGTAATAATATTCCAATTAGCATTCGGAATTATGGGCTTTATCGCTCCAGCCAGCGCTATATTGATGCTCGGTTTATCATACTTAGACATCAAATTCAAGGACTGGTTCAAGTTCATTTGGAAATTTGTCCTTGCTATGCTTGTTCTAGCGATTATCATAATCGTAGTAATAGCATAATTCTAAAACTTGCCAAAAGGCAAGTTTTTACATGCTCAAGAAAATAATTGTACTGTTTCTCGAACCCTGTGATATAATTATTTAGAAAGATTGGAGATAATGTTATGAAAAAAGTAGTTATATTCGGAGGAGGTACAGGATTATCCTGTCTCTTATCCGGCCTAAAACTATTTCCTATAGATGTCACTGCCATAGTTACAGTTTCGGACGACGGAGGAAGTACAGGACAGATAAAGAAAGAATTCGACATACCGGCAGTGGGAGATATCGGCAAAGTTTTAATCTCCATGGCCAATGTCGATGATGACTTTAAAAACTTGCTCAGCTATCGTTTCACCAAAGAATCTTTTTTGGAAAACCATCCCGTCCGCAATATCCTATTGACTGCACTGATAGATTTAAAAGGCAACATGACAGAAGCCACTAAATATATGTGTAAACTGTTAAACATCAAAGGAACAATCTTGCCTTTAACGGAAGACAACGCCGAACTAGTCGGCATAAGCAAAAAGGGTGAAAACTTCTTAGGTGAAGAATCGGTCAGTCAGAACATCAAAAATATCAAGAAACTGAAATATGACCACGACGTCACTATCAGCAACGAAATAATCAAAAAGATAGGAGAAGCTGACTTAATTCTTTTGAGCTCTGGTAGCTTATACACGAGCGTCCTACCAAACTTAATCGTGCCCGAAATATCAGAAGCGATTGGCAATTCACGAGCTCCTATCATGTACATCAGCAACTTGGTAACTCAACCTGGCGAAACGGATAAGTATACTGTCAGCGACCATCTAAAGACTCTAAACAGCTATTTAGGCAAGAGAAAAGTCGACATAGTCATCGCCAACAACGCTGAGATAGATAAAAAGATAGTAGAAAAATACTCACTACTCGAACAGAAAGACTTAGTTCCCATCGATAAGGATAAAATAGAAAAACTTAACACTCGTCTCATCGAAGATAAAATATTTGCCATCGATAATGGAAGTCTGCGCCACGATGCTTTAAAAACAGCCTACTTAATATTTTCCTATTTGATGGAAGGTGAATAGACATGACTTCTTTTACCTCTAAAATTAAAGATGAAATTGCAGAAGCTAAATTGAATGAACTCGAAAATCGCCATCTGCTTTTGGGATATATATACACGAACGGCTTAATAGCAGATGATAAGATAACTCTTTCGCTCGAAAACCTCAAGACGGCTGACAAACTCTATAAGACTCTCAAATATTGCTATCACTTAGAAGTCAAATCGACAGTGCGTACTCAAAAAAGATTTATCATGCAAAGGCTATTCATCCTCGAGATAGACGACAAAGCAAAAATGTTTGAAGAGGAATTAAAAAATATTTCTTATCTCGATGAAGAATCCATCAAGGCATTCATTAAAGGAGTATTTCTAGCTACTGGCAGCATCAGCGATCCTAAGAAAAGCGGATATCATTTAGAGATGATTTTCGATACCGAAGCAAAAGCACGAAGAGTCCTCGCCTTATTAAACAGCCTAAACTACAATTTCAAAATGATAAAGCGCGAGAAAAACTACATGATTTATTTGAAAGCAGCCGAAGAAATAAGCGACTTCATAAAACTATTGGGCGCTATAAACTCGTTATTCTATTACGAAGATATAAGAATACTTCGCGACCACAAAAATATGGTCAATAGACTCAATAACTGCGAACAAGCCAATCTCGAGAAATCGCTCGAAACTGGGAACAAACAAATCGAAGTAATCGAATATCTAAAAAGAGAAAATTATTTTTCTCTATTAGATGAGAAGACTATCCAAGTCGCTGAATATCGCCTTAAGTATCCGGAGGAGAGCTTCCAAAACCTAGCCGACATCTTGTCGAGTGAACTGGATAAAAAAATAACGAAGTCGTATGTCAATCACCATTTTAGAAAAATCAACGAAGTATACGATAAAGTCATGCAATCGTTAAAGAGATGAAGCAGTTATTTATCTAACTAAACTTTAACACATATGAGAGTACTTGACAAATAGCCCTTCAATAAAAGAATTTTGCAAAAAAAAGCTTAAATTATTATGTTATAGAAAAACTCTTAGTCGAACAGCGGATGTTCATCTGCGAGTTTTTTTTCTTGGTATAAAAGTAGAGTTTAGGATTAGAGAATAAAAATAATTTCTTTTCCATATATATAAAAATTAAATAATATGCTATAATTGATAATAGTAAAGGAATGATTAAATTGGGGAACAAAATAAACATAAACATAAATAATCTTTTCAGTTTAAATGCCGAATCGGGTATTGCCTTAAGTGAACTTGCTCACGATTATAAAAAAGTTACTGGCAAAGTCGTCGTCGGCGTAAAAATAAACAATATGATAGAAGACTTCGATACGCGCATAACTGAAGACTGCGAAGTAGATTTCTTCGACTATACCGACAAAGAGGGCAACAAGATATATCAAGCGGGGCTCAAAGCTATCATGATTATGGCTGTTCGCGAACTGTGGAATAAAAACGTCATCTTCAAATATTCCATCGATAAAGGGATATATGCCGAAATAGACAAAAAACTTTCAGACGAAGACATCTCGAATTTGAGATTGAAGATGTTAGAAATAGTTAGCTATGACTATCCTATTAAAAAATGTGTAACTCGCAAGGCCGATGCCATCCGCTACTTCGAATCGACTGGTGAATACGAGAAAGCTCAAAACATGCGCAATATTCCAAACAGCTTTGTCGAATTATATGAAATCAATCATTCATATAATTATTTCTATACCGAAATGCCCCTCAGTACAGGCGAATTAGGACTTTTTAACATCGAACGTCTCGATAAGAATGCCGTCGTACTCATGTATCCGCGCGTCGACTCCGAACATAAGATACCGGAGTACACATTCAACCAAAAGATATACGACGAACTCGGCAAATTCAACAAGTGGGCTAACCGCATGGACGTGCCCTATGCCGAAGGACTAAATAGACTCGTTTCCAGTTCTAAAATTCAGATGTTTATCAAGATGAACAACATATTCGTAAATGATGGACTGTATGCTATAGCGAAAGATATCACCAAAAAGAAGGACGTCAAACTGATTCTCATAGGTGGACCATCAAGTTCGGGTAAAACTACCAGTGCCCATCGCATGTGTACTTATCTTGAGACTTTTGGAGTAAAGCCTGTCGTCATCAGCGCTGATGATTACTTCAAAGAACGCGCAGAAACACCTAAAGATGAAGATGGAAACTACGATTTCGAGTGCCTAGAAGCTATCGATTTGGAACTATTTAACACCCAGATTAAAGCACTTCTAAAGGGTGAAAGTGTCGTCATACCTTCGTATAACTTCCTGACCGGCGAAAAAGAATACAAGAGAAAACCTATAACTCTTCAAGAAGATAACGTACTATTGATAGAAGGATTGCACTGTTTAAATGATGCGATGACTGCGAAAATACCGCGTGCATCTAAATATAAAATATTCGTCTGTCCGTTCACACCGCTGTCCATCGACAGACATAATCATCTATCGACTACCGATATGCGTCTGATTAGAAGGATAGTGCGCGACAATCGGGTCCGCGGAAATGGAGTAGAGGACACTCTTACGATGTGGCAAAAAGTCAAAGAAGGAGAAGATAAATACATCTTCCCATATATAAACGATATAGATGCTGTACTAAACACAGCCTACGCATATGAGATAGGTGTCTTAAGAGTCTTTGCCGAACCTCTCCTCTACAGCGTACCTGAAAACTCGATTTACTACGAAAAAGCTCGTCGCTTGCTGGGGCTTTTGAGAAACTTCTTTCCAATTTCCAGCGAGTATATCGAAGATGACAATACGCTAAGAGAATTCATCGGTGGCAGCATATATGAAAAATAAAGGAGAAATAGAAAATGAAAAAAAGAATTGCAATAAACGGATTTGGTAGAATTGGACGCCTAGCCTACAAGGATATACTTTCTAGCGATGATTTAGAAGTAGTGGCTATCAACGATCTCACGACACCCGAGGAACTAGCCTACCTCGTCAAGTACGACACCATTCATGGGCGCTTTGCTAAAGATGTAAAAGTCGTCGGAGACGAACTGGTATGCGGTGAATCGCGAGCTAAAATAACTTCGATAAAGGACGCTAAAGAACTGCCATGGAAAGAACTCGGTGTCGATTTGGTCTTAGAGTGTACTGGTGTCTATACTAAACTTGAAGATGCCTTAGGTCATATCGAAGCCGGAGCAAAACACGTCCTCATAAGTGCACCAGGCAAAGGCGACATGAAGACTATCGTCTTTGGAGTAAATGAAGATACATTGACCGGCGATGAAACAGTTATCAGCGCTGCTTCTTGTACTACCAACTGTTTAGCTCCCGTTTTAAACATCTTAAACAGGGCCTATGGAATCGACTATGGCTTCATGACTACCGTTCACGCCTATACGAACGACCAAGTAAATCTCGACGTCCAACACAAGAAAGGATACATGACCCGTCGTGGAAGAGCCTGCGCTTTAAACATAGTTCCATCATCGACAGGAGCTGCTACTGCCATCGGCAAAGTCATTCCCGAACTCGCAGGCAAGTTATCCGGAAGTGCTCTAAGAGTACCTACTGGCGACGGTTCGCTCATCGACTTGAGTCTAAAACTATCTAAGCCTGCAACCAAAGAAGAGATAAATGCTCTATTCGAGAAGTCTTCGAACGACACTCTCAAAATCACATATGACCCCATCGTCTCCAGCGACATCGTCGGCGAAAAGATGGGTTCACTCGTCGACGGTTTGCTCACCGAAGTTCTAAAGACAGACGATGGTGAACTGGTCAAAGTTGTCGCCTGGTATGATAACGAAGCCGGTTATACTGCTCAAATGGTGAGGACGATGAAATATTTTCTCAATCTATAGCTAAAAAGTGGCGCTCATCGGCGCTTTTTTCTTTGCGATACACAACTAATTATGGTAGTATATTATACATGGAGGGTTTTATTATGAATATAATTAAAAAAGCAAAAGAAGAAAAAATAGAGGTAAAAGAACATATTGAAGATTATAGAGAATACCAACAGCTCTTATTAAAAAGAGACTTAAATAAGCTAGTCTTAGATATTCGCGTCTATTGCCAAATGATGGAGGCAAAGAATCCCGAGTACATGAGTAATGTATACCGTTATTATGAGTACGTGCTCCGCTATGGAGATTTTGGCCCAAGAATAAAAGAACTCATAGAAAGAGCGAAAAGATTCGGAATAAATCCGAACGACTTAAGTGCGAAAGATGAAAGTTTAAAGAGTAAGATAGCATTGATACGCAAAAGTGCAAGCGACGAAGACAAAGAGAAAATAGATGCTTTAAACTGTGAACTCCTAGCACTGAGAAACGTACTAACTCCGCTCACTCTACCTATGAATGACAGTCCCAAATTCTTGAGCACTGAACTTATCGCTCTTTTCGAAGGCGCCAACTCGCCTCTACTAGACGACCAAATAGGTGCGTTCCTAAAAGAACTATATAGATACGTCGAACATGAAGTAAACTCTAGAGAATACATTTTTGTCTTAGGATTAGAGGGAGAAAACCCTTGGCTCGACAGCTGTTTTAAGTCCTATTTCATAGATAGAGACTTGCCTTTAGAGGATAGACAGACCGACTTCGAGCGAATATATGATGCCGGCTATCTAGAGTTGAACGACCGCGTCTTTGCCAGTTTTAAAAAATACTTAGATTTCTATCTTTCCCACGGATGCAAGCTTAGCGAGGTCCAATTCACGAGCTTTATCGAAGACGAAAAGTTTACCGACAGCGAAATAAGTACTTTAGCGGCTCACCAAGAGGCCATGCCTTTCGACATATGCACCTATATCGAAAGATTAATCGGCGAAAAGATGGGCTCAGCTAAACTGTCTCACGACATCGATTCACCTTTCTATCTCACTAAGCTTACTACTAGTGAGGATATAAAAAATTTTGGCATCGGCATCGCCACCATATTACCTAAGCTCATACGCCTCAAAGGAGAAGATTTGACCGCTGAAGACGTCGTCGCCTACTTAGGCTCGCGCGCCGCAACACTTCCTTATGCCTATGAAGTAGCCGATATAATCAGTAACGATTTGTATATCAAATCTGCCTTAGCTGAGGATTCTGGCGACCTAGAAAGTTACTCCTATTACGAAAGCCTCAAAGAAGCATTCGACAAGGGATACATAGAAGGCAAGAATAAAATGTCCTCAAAAGATCAACTTATGATGAAACCTATAGACAAAAACTGATAAACTCTAAAATGCCCGATTTTAGGGCTTTTTTTGTCGAATTACGCCGTTATTGTTTAAATCGATATGAACTATCCCATTATCCAAGTGACGGCGAAAATATATACCAAATTTGACATCCGACATAAAATATGGTATAGTATGCACCGTTCGTTCAAGGAGGTTTGAACTAAAATGAAAAAAGGTCTGGCTAAAAAAGCCATCCAAAACATGTTGTGTTCGATAGTTGTGTTATTACCATTACAACTAAACGTAGACACGATAGGGACGCCGAATGAATACAGAACAACACAAGAAACGGTAATAAGCGAAGAGGAAGTTCCTCCCTCGGCTCAGCCGAGAGTAGTTTTATTAGATATAGATGGTATTTACTGCGATACCGAGTGTTTTCTCAAGAAAAACAGCGAAACAGTTGAATTCCTTGCCGACACCTTTGGCATCGAAAGTAAATACATATATGAGGATTTGATTCGTATAAACGAAAATGTGGTTTATAACGAATATAATATAGGAAGAATAAAGGATTCTAAGGGGTACATAAAATTCGATTCCTTTGAACAAGGTTTAATAGAATATCTATTTAAATTTGCTAACGAAAACAAAAATTTAGTAGCGAACGAACGAACACCTTACAAAGGAAGCTCAGAATATGTAATCGAACTCATCAAATACTTCACAAGTATTTATGACAACGTCGACTTCTTAACTGCTGTATCCATCGGTGCAGCTGAAAGTGGTCACTTTAAAGCCACATATATGATGAACTGTAACAACATATACGGTGGAATGAGTAAAAACAGTCTAATAAAATATAGAAATATAGAATACGGTACCTTGTCATACATAAGACTCTTATCGAAAAACTATTTTGGTAAAGGTCTGACGACAATTGAAAGTATCGGTAAAGTCTACTGTCCTACCTTCGTCAACGGTACGAAAGTAGCTAGTAGACACTGGTTAAATCTGGTCGGCAAGATGAAATCCATCTATGCCTCGGAAGAACCGAACACTACTATCGAAGTCCTAAAGACTATAAAATAAAGAACTTAAAAATGCTTAAGTTCTTTTCTTTGGTTTAAAACTGAGCGTTTTACAGAATCTCGCACTGACCATTTCTTCTGGCTCGTGTAGTTCTACTTCTATAGGCTTCGCGTTGCCATAGCGATTAAAAAAGAGTTCTGTAAAAGCAAATTCGATATCCGTATAACCGCGATACTCGGCATCCTCTTCGAGATTTATGAGCCCGCGGTCGCGCAGCTTGTGGACTAACTTTAGACTGCACTCATTACAGCACGCAATAAACTTAAAATCTCGATATTGCGACGCTAAAAAGACGAACGCTTGCCGCATCTCCTTAGCTTCTAAAATGGGATTGTTACCACTAGATATCAATAACTGCACCATGACTATTTTATTTTCCACGCGAAACTCTACTTCCCAACCGTGTCCCATTAAGCAATAGTCTTCTTCTCTCCAAACGTTTTCGGAATAAGTTAACGCATTACAGGATAGACCGTTTCTCTTGCGAGCATCGAAGATGTGCAAAATTTCTTTTTGTACATATTTAGAATGCGCTGCTAGACCCTTATATAGATGTATCTTCATATCTGTGGCCATATAATTCCCTCCATTTGAGGTATTATAATTAAATTTTAAATTATGTCAATAGACAAAGACTGAATATCGAGTGTGTTGACAAAACATGTTTAAAAAGTGTCAAATATGAGATATACTAGTTTTAGAAGTATAGGAGTAAGACATGAAAAAAATAAAAGACGTCCTTTTAATATTTGGCCTACCTCTAGTATTCGTTTTAATACTAGCATTTCTAGGCTTTCTCACGGACTTAAATTTTGCCGATATGAAATTGAACCGAATTAAGGATAAAATATGTGCTGCGATTAAGGCAACCGAGACTATCGCTGTGGAATTATGGTACCTTGAATAGAGAACGCTATATCGACGATGCCGACGAAGTAGCCGAAATAGTTGCCGAAATATCGACGATGCATAAACCAGGAGGCGATATAATATTAACATCTGGTGATATCATGGGCATAAAACTGTTCGACGGTAACGGCAATCTCATCGTAGAACTTCCTTTTAATAACTTTTATATTTACGTAGACAAATTTGATGGAAAAGATTACAAAATGATTCCCTTTATGATGAGCAATAGTAAACATTTCCATAAATTCTTAGAGGACAGACGAGATATGGAACTAATAGAGACAGGCGATGACTAGACAGCCGACTCTATTACTTCCTTTTTTTCTTTAAAGAGGTATGGTATAATCGATTTAGTTCGAAAGGAGTAATAAAAAATGAGAGAAACAACTATAGATTTAGAAATGGCAACGGATTATTGTAAGGCCATTTTAGCCGCGGAGACTGAAGAAGAACTAGGTGAAATAAGAGGCGACATAGTAAACTATTTAAAAGGAATCGGATATGAAGATGAATATATCCAAAACTATCTCGGCAGGATGGATGTCGCCGTTTCTCTGATAGAAGATGGAGAATATGTCATCAGTAGAGACGGAAATCTCGTAAGAAATCACGAAGCGACGACCGAAATTCAAGAAACACCAGTGCCAAGTGAAGTCAATAAGATACCTGATTCACATTCTATGGCTAGTGTAGGATTAGGAGTGACGCTTGCTGCACTTGTTTCGACTATCGCGTTGAAAAAAAGAGTATTTAAAAACGAGAAAACAAAAAACAGATAATGACTGAAAATTCCGTTTAGACGGGATTTTTAATATGCCTTTACAAAAGAATACTTCTATGATAGTATACGGACGACTTTATGAAATAAGGGGAGGGGAAAAAATATGACGTTAGGCTCGATAATTTTTGCAATCTATCTAGGCACATGTGTAGCGAGCTTTGGAACAAACAGAGTTTTAAATATGATGATTAAAAGAAGATTTAAAAAAGAAGGCTACGAAATAAGAAAAAAGAGATTATCGCTAGGTCAAAAACTGCTAGCCGCTATCGTCGTCGCCTTTATCAATATGTTCCCTTTTGCAAATGTATTATCTGTAAGAAATGGCATAATAAATAGAGAACGCATTTATCAAGAAACAAAAAGAGATTTTTTAGAATCCGGTGCACTATATAGACCCGAACCGATTTGCAAAACGATAATGCGAACCGGGGAAATACCAAATCTTTCTGATAAAGAAAAGATGAAAGATTTGTTGAGCGCCATACCTTTTGCATCAATCCTAACCGAGTCATTTAAAGACTTCCAAGAAGTAAACATGACGATAGTAAACACCGACACCATCGCTGAAGAAAAATCGTTCCAAGATATGACTGTCGAAGAGAAACTTAAATTTTTAAAAGAACAAAGAGAAATACTCACAGGAGAAAGTCCAAATCCGGAAGACCCCGAAGAAGACTTCCGCATACGATAAACTTATATTTTTATAGAAAAAATGATTGAGTCTTGATTACTTAATCATTTTTGTTTTATAATAAAGATGTAAGATAGAAATGAGCTGATACAATGATAAAGTTTTTAAAAGATATAGACGTCCAAGATAAAAGAGTCATCTTAAGAGTCGACTACAACGTACCTATGGAAAACGGGCAAATCACTAACACAAAAAAAATTGACGATACGTTCGAAACTATCGACTACTTAGTCGAACACAACGCCAAAGTAATAATTTTGAGCCACTTCGGAAGAGTTAAGACCGAAGAGGACAAAGCCAAAAACTCTCTAAAGCCGGTTTACGATTATTTAAAAAGTTTGGATAAGTACGACATATTGTTTTCAGCTGTCCCTATGGGTGACATGCTAACGACGATGGCCAGAACGTTGAAACCGGGCCAACTAGTCTTAGTAGAAAACACTAGATTTATGGATTTACAGGGTAACCTCGAGAGCAACTGCGACATCCAACTGTCGATGTACTGGGCGGCATTAGCCGACGTCTATGTCGATGATGCGTTCGGTTCGATGCACAGAAATCATGCTAGCATAACCGGTATCCCTAAGCACATCCCTAGCGCAGGTGGCTTTCTCGTCGAGAAGGAAATTACCAATCTATCGCCACTCATAACTGATCCTGCTCATCCCTTCGTCGTCGTCATGGGTGGAGCAAAACTCGATGATAAAATAAAACTCATCTACAGCCTCGCAGAGACGGCCGACTACATATTGTTGGGTGGAGGTCTAGCCAATGCCTTTCTTAGCGCAGCTGGCTTCGACATCGGTTCTAGCTTAGTCAGTAACGAAAGCATCGCAAATGCGCGGACGATTATGCAGGAATTCCCTGATAAAATCATCCTACCAAAAGACGTCATCACATCTCCTTCTTATGAGAAGGGCAAATACGAACTCAAAAAAGTAACCGACGTCGTAATAGATGACGTCATCGGCGACATCGGAAGTGGGGCGATTGCCAATTACAAACGAATTTTAGATTCCGCTAAGACCATATTCGTAAACGGAACTGTTGGCATGTACGAGCAGTTGCCTTTCTCGAATGGCACCCAAGAGATTTTGCGCATCGTCGGCGATACCGGAGCTACCAAAATTGTCGGAGGAGGCGATGCCGGAGCAGCCGTCAAAAAATATAAGCTTGAAGATAAGATGGACTTCATCTCGACCGGTGGCGGTTCGACGCTCACCTATATAGCGGATAGAACCCTACCTGGTATCGAAGCGCTTGGAGTACAAGATGAAAAGAGTCTACGTTAATCTGAAAGATTGGTTGAACTATGCCGAGAACGTCGATTATGCCGAACAGATAGAAAACTTAGATATAACCGTATTCCCGAGCCTGCCATATCTTTATATATATAAAGACCGCAATGTAAGACTCGGTTCCCAAAAAATATCGTCATTCGAATCAGGACCTCATACCGGTTCAGTAAGTGCCAGACATCTAAAAGACTTCGGAGTATCGACCGTACTTCTAAACCACAAAGAATGTCTAATCGACGATGAAGATAAGATGTGTGCCAAAGTCTCAAATGCCATAGCATTCGATATGCAAGTCATCCTTTGCCTTGGCTCATCTGATGCTAAAGATTTGAATAGAATTAAAAATGTATTATCGAAAACAGGTACAAAAGGAGTAATGATTGCATTCGAACCGTACGAGGAGATGCCCTTAGATGAGATTAAGATTCATTTAGATATCATAAAGAGCAGTCTTTCCCTCTTCGAAGTTGAATACCTGTATGGAAACAACGTCAGAGTAGAAAACTGTGAACTTTTAGCTAAAGAATTAGAAATCGATGGCTTTCTTTTGAGTAGCAACGCTCTTTCTATAGATAACCTGAAGAAAATCATCTCTACATTGACAGAGATATCGAAATAACTTATACTAAACATATCTTTAATTAGAGGAGGTATCCTCATGAAAATACATAAAACCGAGTATGAAGAACTCATTAAGAAAATGAAATATTTAAAAAGTGAACGGTTACCAAAGGTAGCAGATTCTTTAAAGGAAGCCGCTGAGCTAGGAGATATATTAGAAAACTCCGAATTCGACGCTGCCCAGGAAGAGTACGCCAGATTGGAAAGCGAACTTCGAAAACTGGAAAAGGAAATCGGAGAGGCAGAGATTATCGACAAAGACGATTTTGACAAAGTAGAAATCGGAGCAACTGTCAAACTGAACTTTGATGGCGAAATAGAGACCTATATAGTCAAAAACTCTTCTACGTTAGATACGGCATCGCTTTCAGCTAGTTCTCCATTAGGGCAGGCATTGATGCACCACAAAAGAGGAGACGAAGTATCGGTTAAAACGGATGAACATTCCTATACAGTAAAAATCGAAGATATTTATTAAAAATTACACTGTTAAGATAGTGTTTTTTTTGTTATAATATTCACTGAAGAGACGAGAGTGTATAAAATGAGAGCTATAAAAGAAGGCGACAAACTACAAGTACACTGCTACAAACATGACGGAACGCTTCATAGAGTATGTGATGAAGCGACAGTATTAGAAATAACAGAAAACACTTTGGTTTGCGCAAATTATAAAACAGAAATAACCGAAAAAGGTGGCGTGCGCTACCACACTAAAGAACCAGCTATACTCATGTTCTATAAAGATGAGTGGTTCAACATCATCGGACAGATGAAAAAAAAGGGACTATTTTATTATTGTAACATTGCTAGTCCGTATATTATCGACGATGGGCTCATAAAATATATAGATTACGATTTGGATTTGCGCGTATTCCCGGACGGTTCCTTTAAGGTCCTAGACCGCAACGAATATCGTTACCATAAAAAGAAGATGAATTATGGCACCGATCTCGAACGCGTAATCGAATACGAGCTCACCAAACTAATCGATATGAAGAGAAAAGAAGAAGGAGTATTTTCTAAAGAAATGATCGAACACTACTATGAGCTTTATGAAAAAATGACCTCTAGAAAAGGCCAGAAATAAAGCAAAACGACAAATTTTAAAGAAATTTAAAAAAAATTCAAAAAAAGTGTTGACTTTAATATGTCGAAATGATATATT
>CAZXXI010000012.1:0-15705 GCA_964644815.1 uncultured Muribaculaceae bacterium | reverse complement strand
TAGGTGTAGATTATGAAGAAAAAAATCTATTCAAAATCGATATCACCGAAGGTTCCCTACCAGCTGAACTATTTGCCAACGATTTAGAAAATAGAATAGTCGGTGTCAATCTGAATACCGAGTGGCGTTATAGCAAAGCCGATTCTTGGACTTCATATAACATTTCTTCTCCTAATTTAACTGGCAACAAGACAGTTCAAGTAAGACAAGCAGCTACTGGAACTGCTCTTGCAAGTACTCCATCACCTGTATATACATTTACTGAGGACAACCAACCTGATACCAGAAAATACATTCCAGTATCTCACTTAACTATCCATGGAGTTTCTTCTGAAGCTACTAACCAAGCAGGTGCCGCGCTCAAATCTATCGACGGTAACTACAATACTAGATGGCATTCTGCATGGAACGGTTCGGATACAGAACGTTATATAATAGTTAAACTCGATAAACCAGTCGTATTATCTGCTGTAGAATTCGTTCCAGCAGGTGGCGGAAACGGTAAGATATATGACGGTACTGTCTTTGGTAGCATGGATGGAGAAGAGTGGATTGAACTATCTAGCTTAAAAAATCTAACTTATACTAGCCAAGCTAATACTATAGAAGAAGCTATAAGAAATACAAAGAGCTTCGAAATAACTGGTGACGAAGAAGTTCAATACGTCAAAATAGTTGCTGACCGCACTAATGGTAACTGGTTCACAGCAAGAGAATTCAATTTCTTCCAAGATTTGACTAAGAATCCACATCCTACAGCAGGAATAGCCTATAGCACCACAGAACTAACTAACGGAAAAGTAGTCGCAAGACTAATAAATCCTAGTAGAGATATCACAATCACTAATAACGGTGGTTCTGATACATACACTTTCAGCGAAAATGGAGAGTTCACTTTTGAATTCGTCGACGAATATGGTTATACAGGAGCAGCCATTGCTAAAGTCGATTGGATAGATAAGAGTATCCCAGATGCCGACATCGACTACGAATTAGACAGCAACAACAAAATAAGCATTTCACTAGATAATATCAGTGAAGACGTCTACCTTTTAGATGAAAACGATAAACCTATCAACTTCATCGAAGTCAAAAATAGAAAGGTAACTAGCATCGCATATTTAGACGGCAATGGTAATACGACAAAAACAGTATATGTCGATGAAAACGGATGTATAACAAAGATTGCCTACGTCAATACTAACAAGAACATACCTGATGTTGCAACTTATGTAACTGTCTTAACAGACGGTGTTGTAACGAGCGAAGAGTATTACGACTATAGAGGAAACGTCATCGAAGTAAACGATGCCGACAAGGAAGCATTAAAAGGCTTACAACAACCTATGACAGACCCTCTTGAGTATACTTTTGAGACTAGTGGAAGCCACGAATTCAAACTTCTCGACAAAGCCGAAAACATAGCTTATAAGAGCGTTAAAGTCGACTATGACGATACTGAAGATAAGATAATTACCAGCGATATATCATATGACATTACACACTTAACTAACAAAAGTGTAACTGCTTCCATTAAAGCTTATGTATTTAGTGATAAAGGTCAAAAAGAAGATGCAAAAATCGTTTCAGGTGGTGACACTCATAAATTTGACGAAAATGGAGTATTCACATTCCAATATAGAGATAGACATGACTCCGATTCTGAAAATATAAAAGAGCACAGTGCTAAAGTAACTTGGATAGACAAAGCTGCTCCTACAGCCGAAATTAAATATACGACTAAAGAAAACGGCGAAGTTATTGCCACTTTGACAAACGAAAGCGAAAAAATCATAATTACGAACAACGGATTCAGTAGAGAATACACGTTCAAGAAAAATGGAGAATTTACATTTGTCTTCGAAGACGAAGCTGGAAATGAAGGAAGAGCTACGGCTAAAGTAGATTCTATTAAAGACAATATACCGGATTTACCAGAAAACCCTACCAATCCAGACACGCCTTCTGAGCCAGAGGAGCCATCTAACCCAGAAGACCCTATATCTCCAACAGAACCATCAACTCCGACTGAACCATCCAATCCAGTGATTCCATATAAACCGAACAAACCTAACACTGGAACAGACACTGACAACCAGGGCACTATAGACAAACCGGACGATAAACCAGCTACTGACGTCGATAAACCGAGCCAAGAAGAGCCAGAAAAGCCTACAGACGAGAAAGACGAAGACAAAAAAGACAATACTGCAATTGAAGAGGACAAAAAAGAAAACCGCAACACAATCATATTAGCATTGATATTTGTCATCATCGTTCTTATTCTCATCACAACTGGTATCTATGTAGAAAACAAAAGACAAAGATAAGAGGCCTTGAGGTTCTAACTGAAAAACTGTCATTCGTGACAGTTTTTTGTTATAATATTTTCACAGCTGAGGTGGTACACAATGGAAAAAGAACACTACATCGACGCCATAGATATATTGGCAGTCTTATATGCCTTCTTAGCCAACGAAAGTCATATGATAAAAGCAGAATAATATTATATAAAACGCAAAATAGATGAAAATTTACTCGCGTTTCTATAAAATTTTATTGACAAGCGTACAATATACGCTTATAATGTAAGAGGATGGTGAACATAAAATGGAAGTGAAGAATCCCTTATACAAAAATCAGGGCATTCACGTTATAACTTCTATTTTTACAATAGAAAAAGGTATAACGAAAGTTCTATTGATTAGAAAAGATAATGCAAGTGAGTATTCTTGGTCTTTAGTAGGTGGAGCTCTTTATAATAATGAAGATTTAATCGAAGGAGCCAAAAGAGAAATCTACGAAAAAACCGGAATCGATAACATCGAAATTTATCTGTCTGACGTTTTTGGAGACAAAGATAGGACGTCTAATATACGCATGATTGCGATAGCGTATTTTGGAGTAATCAACTCCGACTATGCGCGTAGTCTAATCGACCGGACCGATAACAAATATGACCTGGAGTGGTTTCCAATCGACAAAATACCCACTATGGCCTATGACCATAAAGACCAATTGTTAAAATCGTTAGATTGCTTGAAAGAGAAAATCTCATATGTAAGTATAATGGCTTCTCTATTTCCTCATGGGTTCACCATCCCCGAACTCCAGAAAGCTTACGAAATTATATTAGGAAAAACTTTCGATAGAAGGAATTTCCGGAAAAAACTTTTGAGCAGCGGATTAATAGAAGAGACGAATATGACGGTAAAATTCGAAGGAAACAAACCAGCCAATATATACAGATTTAAAAAGGGAATAAAAAAACAAAATTTATTTTAAAATAAACCGTTTTTTTCACTATCTAAAGCGTATTTTATACACATAAAACGGTTCTACTGTTTTTTTATTCTCTCAAAAGCGTAATTTATACGCATAAAATGAGAAAGGAATTATTATCATGACAGTTAGAGATATATGGGGGAAAATAGAAGTAGAAAAAGAATATGAACTTATAGTAAATTGTAAAGAATTTATCGATTTAAAAAATAAATTGCAACTAGGATTAAACTGCAGTGCCAATGCCAATCATACGCGATACCAACACAGCCTTGGCGTATATCATTTAGTATGCAAACTGATAAACATATGTAAGAAAAAGTTTTCAGATAGAATAGTAATCACGGACGACGATGAAAAAGCGTTCAAAGCTATGGCTCTCGTTCACGACATAGGGCATGGTTGTTTTTCTCACGTTTCAGAAAGATACTTGGATGGAACTCACGAAGAGAGAACTATTAAAATATTGAAGGACGAAAATTCAGAAATCCACCAAGTTCTAACGCAAAAACCATTTGGACAGGAAGTATTGGACAAAGTGCTCGACTTGATTCAGATGAAGGAAAGAATAAAGAATAGAAACGGACTAGACATATCGAACAATTTGATGTTAATAATCGGTAGACTTCTCTCAGGCGGTATCGATGTCGACAGAATAGATTACATCTATAGAGACTCTAAAAACGTAGTAGATGAAGATAATGACTACTCCGAAATACTCAACTACATCGATTTAGAGTTCGTCGACGATTCACTCGAGGTCGTCTTCGACGAAAGAGCAGAATACTCGATAGCCAACTTTTTCAACAAGCGCTTCGAACTCTATGACACCATCTACTGTTCTACACAGACGAGAATACTGGAAAGAATATTCGACATTCTACTAAAAATGACTGGCTTTAATCTGACTTGGGAAACGACAGAAATCGAATTAAACAACTTTTTTAGAGAGTGCTGTCAAAGTGCCAACCCTATTATAAGACGCTACGCCCAGATGCTCAGTACCAAAACTATCGCCGACGGCATCATGTTTAAAGAGATGAATAACAGTCAATCATTCGATTTCAATGTTAAAAAAATTATGTCTGGCGTTCCCGACTTAGCTAATTACTCTGAATGTATATTTCTAGATAGTGTCTTAATAGATATCTATAAAAAAAAGAACAAAGTATACATCAAAAAAGGCGGCTTGATAAAAGATATTTCGGAGTGCTCTAAAATCCTAAACTCCGACTTAGTTAAAGAAAGACATGTCTTAGCAGTAGATCTCTATGCTCTCGAGTATGCTCTTCGAAGAGATGGTAAAACCGAACAAGAGATTGCTACCATACTTAAAAAAGTTAAAAAAGCTCTTTCTCCTGAAATAGAACAGGAAAAAAAATATACGTTCAATGAATTATCTTCTAATCCTAAAGAAGATTTCAAAAAAATCGTTCAGGCTCTAAAACTACAGGAATGTAAGTTTATAGAAAATTATGACGATTACTACGACGACATGGGCATTCTCTCGGAATTCTACATAAATTTAAGAAAGCGCAGTGGAAACGAAGACGAATGGACGTTAAAAAGACCGGTTAAAGACAACTCTTCGATTTCAAAAAGAGACGAAACCAATTTTTCCACTAAAGAAGAAGCATTGGAATTTTTGAAAAATGAGTGGGGAATCGCTTTAAACGATGTCCGAAAGGAACTAACTATTAAAACGAAAAGAGCTAAGTACAAACTGGAATGCTATGGAGGAGTTTTCGAAATCGTCTTCGACTGTACCATACCGATAGTCGACGAGGTAGAATATCCTTCTTTCTACATGATAGAGTGCGAACTAAAAAGCGGCAATTCTTCCGGTTTATATTTTATTAACCAACAACTCAAAGAATTTAAATTTATAGATGAATGTAATCATTCAAAAAAAGAGATAGCGGAATCTATCGTAAAAAGTACTTCTCTCAATGGCCCGAGAATAGCATTTTTTAAACGAGATCGATAACCCGCTATCTCTTTTTATATTACCTCATATGTGAAAATCTTTCAAGACAGAGGAACTTTTCAGTTTTTCCAATAAAGAAATTTCCACACTCTTCAGTTCTTCGACTGAAAACTCGGAGTAAAACTGTTCTTGCAACTCACCAATGCTCATTGCCTCGCCTCGAAAGCCGTATCTTCTATATATGAAAGATAACTCCCATTCAGAAAGACACGCAAGAGCTCTATGCACCATAGCGTTCTTCTCCTGTCTATCGGGCTCGTCTTCTACGTGGATAGTTCTATAGTCGAGTTCATTTGACATAAAACATTCCTCTTTTAAATGTTTAACCAATTTGTGTTTTAAAGTTTTTTTCAAGTAGTTTATAAATCCGCCCGGCGTGAACATATAGCACTTATCGACTAAAATGGTATAGATGTATTCTTCCAAAAATTCTAAATAATCTCTATACCTTTTCCCGTCTGTCGCAACATCTTTTATCACATTTATTATCAAGCCTCTAACTCTCTCTACGACATAATAGGCATTTTCGTGATAGCCGAGATTGTTGAGCACTATCGCATCGTCTAGCGATTTGTCAAAGTTGGATAGGGCAGCCTTTATTTTCTCTATTAACCCGTCATCAACCGAACAGAAGTATTCTATCGCACTTATAGAGGCAAACGGTCCGAAGTGTTCCTTAAGTTTCTCATACTGCTCTTTATCTATGCCATACTTCTCTATATATTCGCCTACATACTCTTCGTCACTTTCCCTTTCCTTTAACAAAACTCTATCTTTCTGACGCATCATTTTTGCCTTGTTGGCAAAAGCCTTCGCGATAATGTCATCTAGAGATTGGTCGGGTTTCTTAGTCATCGTATCGAATACGCTATAATAATTGAGACCATTTTTAAAACAAAAATCTCTGAGTGTCGTATCGCCATAAAAATATAATGTGCCATTATTAGGCTTCAAAGATTGCATAGCTTCTTGGACATATGCTTCCTCTATACAAATTTTTCTTTCGCCAGTTTTTATCTCTGGATGGAGTATAAACAGCTTGTGACGCACACTATCGGGTTCGTATCCTTGTCTCAAGACATAATTGACTAATGTTTCTGTGCCGACATAATAGGTCGAAAAACCTGGCCGATAGTGACCTAGAACTTCCTTAGCAATTTCGTCATCGCTGAGCTTACATTCGGGGTGCTTCCTCCGATAGACAGATATAGAGCTTATTATAGAACCTTTATTTATATCGTTTCTCTCACAATAAGAAGATAGTTTCTCGTCATCGACTCTATACTTCTCTCGTCCGCGCTTAGCTAGCTCTACTGCCTTCGCCATAATTTCTTCGTCGGTAAATTCGTCGCCCAAAGTATCAGTCAATCTTTGATATATTCTCATAACTGTACTCCGGATGATTTTGTGCTTCTTACAATATTTGAATAACGTCATTCCGTCGAAGTAATATTTCGTTCGCGGTACAGCGAGCCTCTTCGTGACATCTTCCAATATTTCATCTGTCGACCACTCCGGATGTCTCTTGCGGTTTGATGATATCATATTGCGGGCAGATGAGTAGCTATAATTGTGCAATAGACAATATTCTTTTAGAGTATATTTTCCTATAAAATACTTCGGTTCTATTTTGGCCATCATATCACTTCTTTGGTTAACTATTATAATGAATAATGGCAAATTCTTCAAGATATTAAATAAAAACAGCACCAACTGTTTAAAGTCGGTACTGGAAAAAATTATTTTAAAGTGGTATTACTTAAGACTTTCCATTGCGTGTCTCTCGGCTCGGTCCCAGACCTTTTTCTTTTTCTTATATCCGATGAAAGAATAGAACCTTGCAAATAGTAAGATAAAGCGCAGTACAGATATTTCTAAGGCACAAAGCAAGATTGCTTTGACGACATCGCGGAAAGATAACTTGATGTTTTCGACATGTATCCTCGAAAAGAACGTACAGAGCGACAATATCGAACCAAATATGATATACATCAGCATAAACATCAACATAAATGGAACGTTCAATAAATTCAGACAAGCCGATATAATCATCGTAAGTATTCCGAATATCTCGATGAATGGCGATAATAACTCATAGATGAGATAATACAAAAACGAAATCATGCTGACGACGCCGTACTTCGGATTGATAAACAGTTCCTTATATTTAGTCATACCTTGCAATAGTCCTTTATTCCATCTAACTCTCTGTTTAAACAAGTCCTTTAAAGTACTAGGAGCTTGCGACCAACAAATCGCTTCTGGAATATATTTGATGATGTAATCTATGTTATGCATACGGCAGAATACGTGGAGCTTTATGACTAATTCGAAATCTTCTCCCACCGTATCCGGGTCATATCCACCCGCGGCGATGACGATATCTTTTTTAAATAAGCCAAAGGCACCGGAGACGATTAGATTCCCGTTGAATTGGTCGAATAAAATGCGCGAAGCGAGGAATGAACGGTCGTACTCTAATACTTGCATACTCGTTAGTATCCCCTTTGGTAGGTGGTACTCGTTGATATATCCATTTTCTAAAGTCAATCCGTTTACTATCCTGACGATACCACCACAAGCTACGACGCGGTCATCGCTCAATATCGGACGGACGACGTTTTCCAAAGAATCCTGCTGTAACATAGAATCGGCATCCATACAAGTAAAGTATGGGTAGTTCGCCGCATTGATGCCGGCATTCAGAGCATCGGCTTTACCACCGTTATCTTTAATCAAAAGAGTTACTTTGATTCGGCCATTCGTCGTCTCATATACTTCTTTGATATCTGCTGATTTTAACTGCTTGCGAATAGGGCGGTCGACCTTTTTCATCGAGAAATTTTCGATTAATATTTTTGAAGTATCATCTTTTGAACCGTCATCGATGACGATAATCTCATAGAGTTTATAATTAAGTGCTAAAAGAGAATTGACGGTATCGACTATCGTTAAACTCTCGTTATAAGCCGGCACCAAAATAGAAACGGGCACATAATAATCGTGAGTTAGACGATTGCTCAGTTTTCGATAATTCCTATGTTTATAGAGAATAAAACTTCCAACTGTCGCACACAAGAAGAGATAAGTAGAGTAACCGATCAAGTAAATGACAAAAAAGCCATTGACGATAGTTAAGAAGAACTTAATAAATTCGACTAATTGTGACATACTCACTTACTTCCTTCCATTTTTTTATTCTCTGCATCTTCGAAAACATAAGATATTATTTCTTTAGCATACCTATCTTCACTTTTCATGATTTTATTCAATTCTTCATCCGATAATTGCATGTTGACAAGTGCTGAAGCGGCATTCTTTCTGACATACCAATTCGAGTCCGATAGGGCATCTATCAATAACTCCCTCGTCTTCTTATCGTCATATGCTGAAAGAACATTGGTACCGACGATGCGATACTCGACCAAGTCGTCGTTATCTAGACGCGCATCGTTCATAATTGTGACGAGCTCATCTAAAATTTTAAAATATTTGTGTTTGGCGAAATAACGAATTATACACAGTTCGACTTCCTTATCGTATTTATGACTGACATAAAGAGTATATACTTTCTCTTTAAAGTCTTCGTCTAGAAGTCGCAGGAAATTGATAATTCCTATTTGCATTTCGACGTTAAATTCATCAAAATTGTCGAGAAGTCTTTGGCCAAGCTCGGCCTTATCGCCGTGAAATTTGAGTAAATCGTCGGATAGCACTTTTGAGCTATAAAACTGACCGCGCAAGTTTATGCTTTTTAGTGAGCGGATGACATTTTCGACACTGCCATTGTTGTAAAAGTAAATCATCGCATTTTCTCTACAATAAATAGAACCGTCGGTTACAAATTTCATCATCGTTTGATATATGCGATCGCTTTTGTTATCGCTTAAATTTGGATAAGTAGACAAGACGTGAGCAAAATAGGCTTTTTGAATCGAATCTTTACTTTGATAATGAACCGCTAATTTTTGAAAGACGTCGTTTAACTTCTGAATAATGGAAGATACATCTATCTCATCTTCCTCTCTCAATTCCTCGATAGTGCTTTGAAACCACAATAGGCGATTCACACTTTTGAGCTGTCTATAAAAGTACTTTTTCTTCTTAGGAGTGAACTCCTCATTCGAAGATTCCTCCATCAATATTTCGCGATATTTCTGCTTGCGCTTTTTTCCAATTTTGTCCTGTATCCTCTCGTTATAGACATATGCTACGTTGAATATTATTAAAAGGACGACGATGAAGAAGTAGAGATAAACGACGTTAGTTATTTCGAACATTATTCATCGCTTCCTTTCCACATATTTTGAACGATATAATACGATTTTTTTAATCTCTCGTGGTAGGTTACTTTTGTGTTCCAGCCTTTGAGGTTGACCGGTTCTAGCTCCAGTTTTTCACCTTCGCCACCCGCTCCGACGTACATCTTATTTATGCCAATTTCTTCGATGCCGTATCTGACATAATAATCGTCATGAATCTTCATTTCGCTAGGATTAGAGAAGTTCAAAAGTCCCCATGGCAGTCTTATCTCTATATCGTCACCATTTATTATGAAGTCGGCTAACGAATCGTAGTCAGCTGAATCGGGATTGGCATTTCCATATCTCAGTTTACCCGTCTCATAGATGACAGGCGCTGTTATGTGGGGAAGTAACATCTGGTTAAACTCCTCTTCTGTCAATTTTAGTTTTTTCTCAGCGATTAACTTTCTCAATTGCTCTTCAGTATATGTAAATTGGAAAGCATTCTTATTTAAAAGGTTAATCGGTTCAAACTTCGAACTATCTTTAGCTGGCGGATTTAGATAACTATTGGAGAAAGACAGCTCATAGCCATAGGTGGCTTTAAGAGTATTATATCTTTCTTGTACTAATAGACGGCTGTTTTCTTTGCCATCGATTATCAACAAGAAGTCGGCATCGCGGTTGAAATCGACATCGTATTCTTCTGAACTAGACGAACCGCTTTTAGGTGTCGTATCTATCGCCAAGTACAAGGTTTCTCCGTTGTAGTTCTCTTTATTTATTCTAAAATATACGAACTTCTCATCATATTTATTATATACGGTGACTCCACTTTGAGTAGAGACGATATCTTTTTTAGTCCATTCTTCCATGTCACCGTCGACATAGCTTACACTTCTATCTTTTCCTGGGTCGAAAGCCAAGAGACCATACGATTGTTCGTTCGTCTGATAATCGCTCCAATAAGGTACCTTGAGCAAATCGACTCCTTGCAGAGTATTCCACGTCCTTTTGAACCACTCGTCTTGCCAAGAAAAGATAATCGCATTGTTTATGCCCGCAGCTTTTATGTCCTCATAATCTCTCTTGATAGCTTCACCTTGTTCTTCCTCGGTCATCTGTCCTTGGTTGCGGCCCGTATTAGTATCTTGATGGGCCATCCCGCGCGATGCTGGTATGCCAAATTCGCTCACTACGACCGGAATAGTATGGTAGTCGTTGACCTTCTTTAAATATGCCCGATAAGTATTTACATCTCCCTTTTCGTCGACATAACTCTTCGTCGGGGCATCTTTTTCATATTTCAAATAATCTGGGAAATAGGTGTATATGTGATAAGATGCGAACTGTCCAGAGATGCATTTATCCGTCGTCTTTATGTGTTCGACGTCGACCGATGCATACTTCGTAGTATTAGAAAGTGTTGCATCGAATTCATAAGTGAAAGGGTCAGTAAGTGGCCAATTCGAGAATGCTACTAATCGCTGTTCTTTATATCTAGTACTCTCATACTCGATTATTTTATCTCCGACTTCCGTTAACATCGTCTCAAATGGAGTAGCCTCCGGAGTCGTATACATATATTCACCGGAATATGAATTTCTCTCTTCGCTCAAATCGTTCGTATAAGCTACCGTCTTTTCTTCCCATTCGACACCCAATATGTATCCTATTACCCAAGGAGATATATCTTTGAAATAGAAACCTGTACCACCGACAGTACTGTTAGAAATAGTAATCTGTTTCTTGCCATGGATTATATCTACTAGCTTTTTTGAGTCCTTCAAAAATTGACTCCTGAATCCATCATCATAGGCATCCTTAGATGAATTCTGAACATAATCGTTTACCCAAAGTCCATGCAATAGATAGAGGGGATTGTCGTTGTCTTTGTTATACTCATAAAAAGCGTTATAGAAGTCGTCATTCAAAATGGTATAGACTCTGATCGTATTCGCGCCCATTTCCTGAATATATTTAAACCATCTCAAATACGTCTTCTTATCTATCGCATAGTCCGTTGCAAAGTGTCCGGGAATGCCTGTACCTATATCGACTCCCTTTATTTCGAAAGTATCTAATCCATCTCCGCGGTCCAGAAGTATATCCTTTTCCTCGGTAGTGACAAAAGTGGTTACTTCTTTATCCGGCTGAAAATCGATAAAGAACCCTAGCTCGAAAAAACATAAATCGAATACCAACAAAATGAATATCATTATCGAACAAACTATTAAATATTTCTTCATTTAATTTTCCTCCTTAATGATTGTATTGTTTAACTTTACTTTCAGCTGAGAATTGCTTAATCGTAACTAAGTATTCGTCTAAAAATCTTCCTCGATTTATGATGTGCTTCTTTAACTGCTCTACAGCTTCCTCATAGCTGGATGGATTTCTACTGCTCGGTTCTAGTAATCCATTCTCGGGCTTCAATACATAACCCCACACTTCGAAATTTCTATCTATCGCATCGCCCAAATACTCTATCGTCTCGTCGATAAATTTTAATAGATATTCTTCGTTCAGCCAATGCTCTCTTAGATTTTCATAGCGCCAAATTACCTTGTTTGTAAAATACTCATCTTTAAAGAACATCTCATACCAAGCGTGATATTGAAAGTTAAAATCCTCTATATTCAAGCTATTATAAATATAACCATCGTTGGCATTGTTAAAGTCCCATACATACATATTGAGTTTTCCCTTAGCGTCCTTATAAATATAAGTAGAATTTCTACCGGCATCGATATTTTGGCTAAACTCGTTGATTATATAATAGTCTACAAAGGAATCGACATTGATATATTTTCTATATCCAAACTTATTGCTGTCATAGTCGAATGAATAAAGTGATTTCTCAAACCTATTGATGTCGTCCTTTATATATTCTCTTACTTCATCGTTAAGCTTAGTAGCACCCGGGTATATGACTTTCATACCCGAACTATTCAAAAGAGTATATCTAGTAAAGTTGTTAATATCTTCATCTGACGGTCTATCGAATCTGACGATATAACTGGAGTAGTCGTCTCCCTCTTTGTATTTAGATACTTGCATGCGGGATTTATCTCCTCTAGTCGCTGCTTCGACCATCAAATACAATCCTTGATACTTTCCATCTACATATACTTCACAAAATCTGGTGTTAGGTGCACTCCCCATAATCTTGCGCGAAACGCTATACCACATATAATTCTTTATGAGCGTCTTATCCAAAAATGGTCCGTGCAATACCCATTCATCGTGAGATTTCATGCCCATGACTTTTTGTTCATTTTCATTTCCCTTTTCATCTATGAATTTAAGCAAATATCCCTTTTTGTCGAAATTCATAGATGAATTACCTCTATATCTGAGTCTAGTACTAGTCTCTAATGAAGGCTTGTCATCGAGATGGTTTCCGCCCTCGTCATTATCGATTATAGATACATCGGAAACTATCATCGTTCCATCTCTTGCTTCGCCGGGTATGTCTTGATTGTGAGTATCTATTAGTACGAGTGGAAGATGGGTACAAAACTCGGTTTCATCAGCGCTGCACTGATTTTTATCCTTATCGAGTATGTGTTGGTCATCGACCTTTGCACCCGCGAGATTCTTCGAACTTACCAAAAAACACCCCAAAAGCAAAAAGATAATCATCGAAAAGATTATTGCTTTATTCTTCATAGATTACCCACTTATTTCATCATTTTGTACGACGATATTTACATAATCGATATTCTTTATCTTATATAGCGCTTCTGTGATGCTATCATTGTTGAGTGACGCGTTATCGTATACTTTCTTCGATAATTCATAGATGTATTCGACGCTGTCCTTTGAAGTGTTTTTAGCTTTCAATGTCACCTTGTGTTTGAAGTAATCGAAGATGATTCCCTCGATTTTCAAATCTTCTACGCGCGAACCGCGAATGACCAAAAGCAACCGATTGTCGTTTCTGATGTGTCCAAATATTAACATTATGACGAATACGATAGAAGAACCTATTCCGGCTACGACATAGTCTCCTACACCACAACATATACCGACGATAATCGTCCAGAAGATATAGGCCGTATCTCTCGAATCCTTAATAGCGGTACGGAAACGGACGATTGACAACGCACCGACCATACCTAAAGACAATGCTACGTTGTTACCGATGACGGTCATAACCATAGAAGTTAAAATCGTCAACATCACTAGCGATACGTTAAACTTTTTACTATAAATAGTTCCCGTATGGCTGAGCGCATACGAAATATAAATACATATACCTATGACGGTTGCCACGCTTAGATGTAATATGATTTCATTAGTTGTAAGCGAGCCCGTTTGTTGTAAAATTTCTAATAAAGCTTTTTTCATTTTAATTTACTCCTTAATAAACATAATTTAAACTTACTTGTCTTGCTAGGCAATATTTACTCACCGACAATTCACTGCGATTGACATTATCGATGATGTCCTTGATATAACTCAACAGAAATCCGTTATATTTTACTTCGAAGACGATATTGCCCTTCGGAAAAACCGGATATAGAGGCAATGATTCATCGAAGATGTCGAAATTGCTCTCCGTTGCCCGGATATTCGAGTCGAACGTGAGTCGTATACTGTTTTCTTTAGCGATAAATGCCCTGCGGTAGTATTCGACGACTGTCTTCGGCATGTAATAGCCGGTCTTCATGATTCCATAGCACTCTTTAGCAAAGTCGTCATCGTATTTCAACAACACTTCATAATCCTGTCGAATCAACGCTAAAGCATCCGACTTCGCCACTTTTAAAGACCTCTTTACTTGGTATTGTGCCTCTTTTTGTTTAATTTCTAAATACGCAAACTGGTCTTTCGGGTCATAGACCCTTAGGCGTATTTTCTTTCTTTTGAATTCTCCTGCTAACTTGTCCTGATAGTCTTTATCGTCGATGGTATCGAAGTACAGACTTCTTACCATATAACCGTCCACGCCATTATGTTCGTCCGGTATCAAAACTTGGCTAAAGAGGTGAGCATTTTTCAAATACGTAAAAGTATCGATGAGATACTTCTTTTCCTCTCGAAGTACCTTTCTCAAATAATCACCTTCTTCCCTTATTTGTTATCCTCTCAACAAATTTAATGCATATATTAGCACCATTTTACCACTTTGTCAATTTGTCAAAAAGGCGTTTTTGAAAGAAAAAAAAGGATATAATATTTTATATCCATCACTAGAATTTTTACTACATTTTTGCAAAATAATGATAACCGATATACAGTTTATCGTACTTATAATTTTCCTTAATTTTTTTAAAGTCCTCGAGCATTTCTTTATAGCTATAGAATATGCCTGTCCTCTCATCGTCCTCATCGATGTTATAGTTGAAGTTTACCTCGTATATAGTCGTAATCTCTTTGTCGTACTTTTTAGCATATTCGACTTCGGTTTGGATATTCAAAAGTGTATCTTTGACCACGTAGTTCATCGCTTCGATGCGGTCCGCATTGGAGATTACTTTTTCGGTCAATTCTTCGCTCAATGTGTCGTACCACGTCGGAATACATATGACGTACTTGAGTTTCTTTTCTTTAGCATATTCATATCCCTTTTGTATAGCTTTTGCGTACACTTCTAAGTCATCCGGTTCGAAATTATATTCTTTTCCTTCATATAGATAAGGTTCTATATCTAGTACTATTCCTTCGATTTTGCTCTCTACATGGGCATTGTAATCGACCACTTTATCTATCTCTTCTATTATACTTCTCGCATCTTCCTCATATCCCCAAGAAGGGTGACCTGCTAAGTGATATACCTTTATACCTTTAAGGACTAGTTCACTTACCACTGTATTGTCATAACTGGCCAAGTATTTAGTCGTAAAATCCTGATAGAGGTCGGTGATACCTCGTTCTTCTATTACTTCAAAAAGGTGCTGCTTCTTTTCGGCAAAAGCGTTCATGCTCCAAGAGTAAAGAGAAACGGTTGTCGAACTTTTTTGAGGTTTTAAAAACTTAATCCCGACTATTAGAGCCATTATCAAAACGGCAAGAATAGTAGCTAAAATGGTTCTATTTTTCATATATCTTTTCCCTTTCTTTCATCCATCCAAAAGACTTTTGTAACTCGAAGAATTATATGCACCGCTGCAGGGTGAAATGATTCGTAACCGCGGCTTCTTCTGGTTACTGCTATTTTAAACTGTATTGCTTAAAAATGCAAAT
>CAZXXI010000011.1:0-16290 GCA_964644815.1 uncultured Muribaculaceae bacterium | reverse complement strand
TTCAAAGAATAGTCGCCATTGTTGTTTACGGTAAACTCGTAATACTTATCGTCATCGGCCAAATCTTTTTTTAAAGTTGGATACAAATCGTTCAAAAGAATAGAACCTTTTATGCTCGTCAATTCAGCACTCAAATTTCCAATTGCAATTCTTTGGTCAGTACTATTTTTATGATCTATTTGAAATAGAGCATATGTTACAGTAGAAGTTACCAAGAGTACTGCTATAAACACAAATGCGGTCAATAATACCTGTCTTTTAATAACTCTGTTAAAAGCACTATTCATGACTGTCTTTCTCCAATTTAGATTTCATTTTTTTCGTTTTCATTTCATCACCTTATACCCTTATTTAATCTTTATATCTACTTAGAAGTATAACACCCCACCCCTGAACCATGTCAAGCCTGGGATGTCTAAGATTCTATTGCTATGTTCATAAGCCTATAGTCGTCGCCGATAAGTTCAAAAGAGAAGATATATGAATCGAAATCGTATTTATCATATATTTCATCGGCATCTAATTCTTCACTAGAGACGACAGCAATTTCATCACCGTTATAATTCTTCAGAACATAACCTAATATTTCTTTTTTATTTTTAGAAAAAGATTTAACTGCTAAGAAAGACTTTATCTTCAATTTGACATAGTTACCTTCTTTTATAGCTCCTACTAATTTATTTTTAGCTACTTCGTATTCATCTTTACAAGCATTGATAGTAAACTCGTATTCGCTGCCAGTATATAAATAGTTGACGAGCCCGCACTTGAGTGCAGTTAAATAGTTTAAATTGCGCGGATTGAATTCTTCGTCTTTAAAAAGTTCCTTTACTTCATCTACCATCTCTTCTTCGCTTACTCGCACTTTTTCGATGCCATTCGCGCTTTTCTTTATGTCGAATCGACCTTCGTGATACATGTTCTCGACGGCGATATAGAACTTTTCTTCGGGAGTTAAATCTTTACTATTTTCTCCGTTCATCCTAAAATATGGATATTTGTAATTATCGCTCTTCAAATCGTCTTCTAAAATAGTCAACTTATTATAAAGAGTTTGTACTATTTCAGATGATATCTCTAAATTTAGATTTTGACCACCGCTCGGCTCTTCTTTAGTAGCAGTGACATTCATTCTAATTAACACACCGATAACGACTATTATGCCCATTATCGACAACACTTTAATGTTTGCATTCGTTTTCATATTCATTTCCTATCTAGATAAGGATACCACAATCGGTTTTTTTAGTCAATTTTTCCCAAAAATATAGTTGACGGTTAAAAAGTCTTACCTTATACTAAAGTAGTAAAAGAAATGAGGAAGAATTGATGGAATATAATAAGATAAAAGACGCTGAAAAGATTATAAAAGAAAGCCCATATTTAGTGCAAAATCCGGAGAAGTATAAAAATAAATGGCACGACCTCTTCGGAAATAAGAACCCTATCGCTTTAGAACTCGGAATGGGTAGGGGAGAATTCATAATTAAAATGGCTATGCAATACCCGAAGATTAATTTTATCGGACTAGAACTATCCGATTCGCAGATGGTCATGGCGACTGAGCGCTTAAAAGGTAAAAACATCACTAATTTAAAGCTCATAAATGCCGATGCTCGCGATCTAGACAAGTTCTTCGGTCGCGAAATAGATACTATATACTTGACTTTCTCCGAACCGTGGCCAAAAAAGATTGATGAGAAGAAGAGGTTTACTCACGAAAGCTATTTAAAACTCTATGACCGCATTTTTAAAAAAGACAAACACATCGTATTGAAGACGGACAACAAGGGACTCTTCGCCTATTCATTAGAGACTCTTTCAAAATACTGGTATGTGTTCAATAAAGTGAGTTTGGACCTTCACCACGATGAACGAGAAATCGCTAATATCATGACCGACTTCGAAAAGAAGTATTTCGAAGAAGAAAGGCCAATTTATTATGTAGACGCCAAATTCGAGGGATAATTAGAAGTATAAGACATATCATTTAATGGTGATATCATGTTTAACATTAAAGACGCCTTATTTGCGGCAAACAGATTGGGCGTAAGATTCGATAAGTACACAGCCGAAGAGTGGCTCGCGGGCATCAATATCGAGTTAGAGCACGGACTTGTCGACCCTAAGACTAACGTTACTAATGACGACTTAATCACGACAGCCAAAATAGCTCTAGCCCCCCTAAACGAATACCCCAACTACTATAATCCCCAATATGGACTGAGTCCTTTTGAAAAGTTTTTAGAATCCAAAATGCGAGATGAGCACTGAAAAGGGCTTGTCTTTTTTTCGACACAAAATTTATGGTCGACATTACATCTACATTGGAGACGAAACTATGACAAATTCATATCGCGTCTCACGTGTAGAGCCCTAATAAAAAAAGATTGTAAAAAAATATATAATGTAATATAATTCTAAGTAAGAGAACCGGTTAGATAACTAGCTGTGCTTCTCATGTTACTGATGCACACAACTAGAACTCAAGGAAAAAATAAATTCTAGTTGTGTGCTTTTCTAGTTGAATATTTTATTGATGACGGCTTTCACCGTTTCTTTAATATTAATAATTACTTCTAAAGTTAACTTTATTTTCATCAAAAATATCACTCCCTTCATACCCCTGAGTTAAGAAATAAAGAGAGAAGCACATAACTAGTCTAACCAGTTCTAGGCATGACTTTAACACATTTGTAAAGGACTGTCAAGTCAGTGTCAATAATGTGTTTTTTTGAAAAATAGAAGTGCATATATCGGCATTATATTCCAATATCTCCATCTACTTAATGGACTTTATTCTCCTTATCTGTTAAAATTACAATAGAGAGGTAAGTTATGACGTATACTACGAAAAGAAATGTAAAAACGATATTAGTCTCCCTATATGCTTTATGTATAACGCTTTCGGGCTGTTTCCAATTTTTCTATTACTCGATGTACGATTCCTACTTTTTAAGTCTCTCCCTTTTTGGAGTGGCCGTCGTCTATTTGAGTAGCGTTGTCTACTTCATCTTTGGAATCAAAAAGAAACACGGAGACATGTTTAAAATCAGTAAGTGGTTTATAATCACAGGTTATGGTATGAGCTTCGTCGAGCTTCTTGCCTATGGAATAACGACATCTATGCACATCCAGTTGGGCCTTTTCTTCTATTTACTAGCGATTCCATTTCTATTTATAAGCTACCACTTCGACGATACTCCGGAGCCCCCAAAAGACGAGAAGATGATTGAAAACGCCATTGCTATAGACGGAAAGTTTTTCTTAGGTTACAGCATATATGGAAAAAAGCTCCACAAAGTCGTCGGTATAATAGATACTTCCCGCGGCGAACTTCGCCTTGGCACCTATCTAAAGCAAATAGAAAAAGACGTCATAAAATTCGAAGAAATCGAGGCCAAGAGTATAGTTGATTCACCTATAAACATAGCTAAGATGAGATTGAAGAAAGACGACTTTTCTAACCCTTCGATAATGAACTATTTAATCCACGAATATTCTGTCTTCGTCGCTGGCGATGACTTAGGCAAATACGTCGATGAATTCTTTTCTAAGCGAAGAGATATTCCTTTTAAAGAAGTAAAACTGACTATGAAAAATTATACTTTAAAAATATACACTACAGAAGATTTCATATCCCAATTCGAACAGATGAATTTTCATCGAGAGCTTGACAATCGGAATGAAACATAATAAACTAATGATGTATTCGAACGAAAGAGGAGTATCATGTATGAGCTTTGTAGAGAGTCTATCGCCTTGCTGAAAGATGGATATGCCAAATATGAGAAAGACACTTTTATAATAGGTTCGGACGGATAAGCTCCGTTAAAGGTTTAAAAAAAGAGTACAATAACTATTGTGAAATAGGGTGGCACCGCGGGCAATCGCTCGTCCCTATGTCGCGGTAGTTTTTTTGTTTAGAAAGAAGGTTTTATGAAGAAAATATTTTTGTTCGACATCAACCATGTGATACTAGATGGCCACGACTATAGACACATCTACGACGCCCTAGATTGTAAGTGTTCTTATGAAGAATTCAAAAACATCATGAGAGATACCAAGATGTTCTACGACTATGAATACGGTATCATCAGCACCGAAACATTTTTAGATACCATGAGAGAACTGACGGGGTCATCTATCGGCAAAGAAGCCTACTTAAAAGCGCACAATGAAGCTAAGGGAAAAGTATTCGAAAGCACCCTGCGAGTGATAAGAGACATCAAAAAAAGGGGCTATGCCATCGGAATACTTTCCAATTTGAAGAAAATTGACGTCCAATACTTCCAGAGCATCGTCGACACCGACATCTTCGATTACGAATTTTACTCGTGTTACCTCCACGCGATGAAACCATCCGATAGAATTTTTAGATTCGTATGTGAAATAACCGACAGCGAAGAAAATGAAGTCTACTTGTTCGACGACTTGGAAGAAAACTGTGCAAAAGCCCGCGAATACGGCATAAAGGCCATAAGAACGACGGGAGAGGATATCATAGAGAATTACGAAAGATACGTTTTGAAAGGAGAAAAGATATGCTAGTAAATGCTAAAGAGACAAAAAAAATGGAGTCGTTTATCGACGTATTCAAAGGAACATGTGAACTAAACGGCTATGAACAAGTTAAAGTAGACGGTGAAATCGATTTCAAAGAAATAAAAGAAAACAGTTCTCAAGGGAAAGTATACTATATTATAGAGGATATGTGCTGTGACGAATTTAAACTGAGAGCGGCAAACACAAATACAGATAAATATGACATTGAAGAGATGTTCAACATGATAGTTAAAACTCTTTATAATGCTGGTATGGAAGGAGTAAAACTCGTCTTTGATGAAGAACACAAAGAGTTCTTCGAGGACTTCTTAGAAGATTTAGACGCCTTAGAAATTCCTTATGCCTTCGAAAAACTAACCGATACTTTAGAGGATGCTTTTACTTTCGACATAAGAGTAAATGACGAAACAGTAGGGGATGGTTCTATATTTAAAGATGAAGAGATTGATTTTCTCTTGGATTATCCTTTAATCAGTGTCATTTACGAATACAGAGAAGATTCCTATTTATATGAAAACACAGCTGTCGTCGTACCGAAGAGCAAAGAAGTAATGAGCGATGCTTTTATCATCGCAACCAACTTAAAAGACTTGGGATACAAGACCGCAATCGACTATTCTTTAGGACAAAAGCCACTTGCTAGTTCGCAGTATATCGTCGAGTTAGATGAGACTCTATTAAAGAAATACATGGTCAAACTCATCGATAGAGATACCCATGAAGAAAAAGAGATTTCTATAGACGACTTAGCAGTCTCCCTTATATAGGAGACATATATGATTATCAATAGAGATAAAGAGAACATACTCCCCATCTCGGATTGGGATGACTATTACGTCGTCTCCGACTTCGATAGGACAATCACAAACGGTTCTTCGAAGACGTCGTGGTCGGTACTGGCCTCGAGCGACCTAGTCCCGGAAGAATACAAAGACGAGCGCGATAGATTATATGAGATTTACCGACCGATAGAAATAGATGAAACGATGGATATCCAAAAGCGCTCTAGGCTTGTAAAAGAATGGTTTAAGTTACATATAGAATTGTTCGTAAAATATAAAATAGAAGAAAGATTATTCACTCAAGCAGCCCTCGACCTTAGAGTAATGGAGTTTAGAAATGGCGCTAAAGAGTTTTTAGAGTTCCTGCATCAGAAAAATGTGCCAGTAATAATCATCAGTGCTGGCATCGGAAACTTTATCGAGCATTTCCTCAAGAAGCACGACTGCTACTACGACAACATCTATATCTGCAGTAATAAAATCATTTTCGACGCCGGCATCGCATCCGGAGTAGAGAATAACATCATTCACAGTCTAAACAAAAGTGAAGTATCGCTTCCAGAAAATATAAAGACTAAAATAGCTAAACGCACTAAAGTCATCCTACTCGGGGACCAGACGGGTGACTTGGACATGGTAAGCAAAGATAAGAGGAAAGATGCCATCAAAGTTGGCTTTATGTCGGACGAAACCGAAAAGTTAATAGATGAATATGCCAAATGCTTCGATATCGTATTGACCGGTAAAGAAGATTATGATGATTTAAAAAAATTATTGATAGGAGAGATTTAAAATGAAAAGGATTTATATAAAAGATTTAAAAGAGAATGAAGAAGCAAAAATAGCTGGCTTTTTGACCAAGATAAGGGATACTAAATATATGGTATTCTTGATGCTAAAAGATGTCACCGGCGAAATACAAGTATCTATATCGAAAGAAGAAAAGCCAGGGTTAGCAGACGAAGCGCTAAAGTGCACAGTCGGTTCCGTAGTGACTTTCGAAGGTAAGATGGTCTTAAGCGAATACGTCAAAAACGGTGGAAAAGAATTCCTTCCTACCTGTCTTTGCATCGAATCGATAGCTGAAGCATCTCCGATAGATGAGACAGCTGAGATAGACTCGCGCTTAGACTATAGATGGGTCGACCTTCGCAGCGAGAGAAACACGCTCATCTTCAAAATACAGAGCGCATTAGTCGAAGCCATGAGAGAATACATGTATGAACATTCTTTCACCGAAATACATACGCCTAAGATGATAGCGACAGCCTCCGAGTCTGGTTCCGAAGTCTTCGAAGTCAAATACTTCGATAGAAACGCCTATCTCGCCCAATCGCCTCAATTTTATAAACAGATGGCGATGGCTGCGGGCTTCGATAGAATATTCGAAGTAGGGCCGGTCTTTAGAGCAGAGAAATCGTTCACTAATAGGCATAGCACTGAATTCACCGGTTTCGACGTCGAATTCAGTTACATCGATTCTTATGAAGACGTCATGAACTTGGAAGAAGAGTTGCTCACTCATGCCCTTAAAAAAGTAAAAGAGAAATACGGCGAAGAACTGGAAAGAGTATTCGAAAGTCCCTTAAACGTGCCAGATAAAGCTTTTCCACGCATGAAGTTAGCCGATATCTACGACGTCATAGAAAAAAAATATGGTTACAAAGTATCTGAAGAAGAAAAAAATGATTTGACTAGCGAAGCCGAAAAGCTCGCGTGCCGTTATGCCATGGAGGAGTACGGAAGTGAATTCCTCTTCGTCACCGACTTTAAACCGGATAAACGTGCCTTCTACCACATGAGAGACATGGATGGTAACCCGCTCGGTTACGACCTTCTTTGGCGAGGAGTAGAGATTACTACTGGTGCTCAAAGAGAACACCGCTATGACATACTCAAACGACAAGCTGTCGAAAAAGGACTGGATAAAGATGTCGAATTCTATATCGAATTCTTCAAGTACGGTTGTCCTCCACATGGTGGTTTTGGCCTAGGTGTAGACCGCTTGACGATGCTACTTCTGAACTTACCTAGCCTTAAAGAGACAGAATTCCTCTTCAGAGGCCCTAACAGATTAACTCCATAACTGTCTAACTATTTGTCAAACATTTTGTCGAATGCAATTGCAATTCATGTCAATTTAAAGTATACTTAATGTATAATAGAAAGAAGAGAATAGATATGGATAAAGAATTGCTCAGACTAAAAGCCGAAAGAACTTTCATCAAGAAAGTTTGTGATAGAACCGATGCCCGTGTAAAAGCTGCCGTCATCACAGCTTCGTCTAAGATGTCTTCCTATTCGGGGCAAGTAGACGAAGTCACTGTCATAGAAGAATTGATAAACGCTTATAAAATCGAAGACGATAGAGAAACTGTCGAATTGATAGGCATGGAACCGGAGCACGTCCAAAATGCTATCGGCTACGAAGTCGACTTTAACGACATGGCTGCTGTTTCCACGGCATATGCTCTAGAAAAAGAAGACTACGACTATTTGTACGAAGCGATTAAAGTATCCGCGTTGGAAAGACAAAGAACTAAAGGTACAAAAATATAGTAAAAAAGGCACATATCTCGCGTGCCTTTTTTTATTCTTGAAACTCATCTCTGTGTTCTTCGAAAAACCTTTGATAAGTTTTGACGTTCGCTAACTCTGTCCACTTTTTAGACTTCACCGGCACCACATCCAAATCGTATATCTTCGCATCTTTTATAGCCAAGAGAAATGGCGAATGGGTCGATATGATAAACTGGCAGTTATAGAACCTGCTAGAATCCTCTATGAACTGTTTTAACTTCAACTGATTTTCTGCCGACAAACTGTTTTCTGGCTCATCCAATATGTATATGGCATTTTCCATGATTTCCTTTTCCCAAAAGAGAAGGGCAGATTGTCCGTTGGACTGTTCTATTATATTGTTGTTGACGAGCCTCTTTCTTATGTATCTCGACATCGACTCACTTTTAGCTTCGTATTGATTCTTTACTTCCTCGTATTCGTATATGCTGGAATTGCTCTCTGAAAACTTGTTTTGTAAATATTCTTCCGTCAATCTGTCCTTCCGCCTATTTATCCCAGTATTTATCGCTCGGACATCCAAAAGATAATCGAAAACGTCGTCGCTCGTGATAGCTTTAATCTCGGTAGGCATATTTATCGACATCTCGTATGAACATCTCTCGACATAGCTTCTAAAAAGTGGACCTTTGTCGATTGTATTTTTTCTCGCAGCTCCGATTTTAGAGGCGATGATATTTAAAAGGGTCGACTTTCCAGAGCCGTTGCCGCCACATATGATGGTGACTTCATCGAAGTCGAGTTTTTCTAACTCCAAATCGGGGAAAATGTGAAAGGGATAAGAAGAATTATAGATAGTTCGCACGTCGTAAGCGTAATGTTCCTTAATGTCATCTAATAAATTGAAGTTCTTTAAATATATCATTCTTTAACCTCTAACCCATCTAGTATCCATTTGATATCCTCTATCGACTTATCTATGTTGAATCTGCCGTTGCCGATGGGATAATAGACAGAGTAACACTCATATACCTTGTCTCCTATAGAAAGTTCATGCCTCTTTTTTCGCTCTGTACTAACCGAAATCTTCTCTCCTAAAACGATAGAGCTCACTTGGTTACCGAATAGCACAATTACGCGCGGATTTACTAGTTCTATCTCTTTCTTTAAAAGGTCCAAGTATTCGATATAGACGGAGTCGCGTAGTGGACGAGCATCTATTTGGGTACATTTACCCAAGTTCGATATGAAAAATTTATGTCTTCTGACGTCATCATATACTTCTTCGGCAAACTCCACCGTCCAATCGCTAGCCTTGATGGCTTTAATCTTTCTATATATTTCCTCATTCATCAATCCCACGGCATAGAATAAATCCCAGATATTCTTAGTACCTATCCAAGGCGACTTAGGTCCCTTCCAATCTTTACTCGAAGCGATATTTCTTCCCGTCGGATTCATGAAGACGAACATTACATCCGGATTTTCGCTGCACCCTCCATTATAGATAGAATCCAAGTTTTCATCTCCAAATCGCTTCTGTAAGACGTCATATTTTTTGTTCAAATCCTCTAAAGTCATCTGTTTCACTTCCCAACCTTTTTCTCGAATTTTATTCTATCACGCTTTTATACAATATAGTAGTCCTATTTTAAAAAGATTGAAATTATCTCATCGCCATGCTATAGTAAATCACTAGAAAGAGAAATAGATATGGCAAAACTAAAAAACTTATATGAATTAAAAACTCAAAAGAAAGAATTGATAGAAAAATATAGAATAGAGCACGATTTTGAAATAGGCTACCAAAAGTATTATCGCTTTTTAGTGGACGATTTCTATGGCTTCCTACGTGCTAAATTAGAAAACTTGGGGAAATCATATGACGATTATCTCGAAGATATGGAGACTCTTACTTTGACCATCCCGCGCGACAGACAGTCAATGGGTCTTATACTGGATTTCATAGGTTATAATGGGCTTGGTAAAATATCTTTTGGGCAAGATGCCGAAGGGAAGAAAATGTTCGTAATCGAATTCGGGAATGTATCCTTCGATTATGCATTAGATTGTCTTTATGAAGAACTACAAAGAGTAGAATACACCATGAAAACGCCAGAAGAGATGCATGATGAATTAGAAAATTTCAAAACAAATTCTAGCGACTATTTAAAGAAAAAAACACTAAAAAACAGTCTCGAAGCAGCTATCGAAGATAAGAGCACGGACAAATATTATGCCTTCTTAAACGCTATCTACGGAGAAGTCGTCGATTATTATGAAAGAGCACAATTCGTCTGTCCTGAACCGCTAAAGTCTATGTCCATCGATATATTCCGCACCGATAAAGCTTTCGACTATATCTTAAAGTTTATACAATTTTATGATTTAGGCACTTGTAGTTATGACGGATACTCACTTTATATATCTTTCACCGCTCCCATCGACCAAATACGCGATGCTTACACGATGGAGATGCAAAGACTAAAATACTTCACTGATGAAAATAAATTTAAGATGATGTAAAAAGGCGATTCCTAAACTGGGAGTCGTTTTCCGATTGACGAAATAAAATTTTTATGTCTATTTAAACTAAAACGATACAAATTTTCACACCTTTTTGGTATACTAGAAGTGGAAGAAGGTAGAAATATGGCATTTAAAGATTTATTGCAAAAAGGATTGGAGTCTATTAATAAGGGAGTAGATGCTGCAGCGACCGCTGCTAAGGAAAAGAAAGCCGCCATGCAGGAGTTCGACTTATTGAAGACTCGCAGCGACCACATCGGCCCTATGTCTCCCTACGAAGAGAAAAATGCCGACCCTCAACTCGGCAAAGAACAGCTGATTTTAAATGCTTGTCTCACCATCAGCGTCGAACAGGCTCGTCTCGTCAACAAGTTGCTCCCCATCGATGAAACAGTATTAAATATTAAAAACGGCAAAGAAGCCAAGACGGAAATAGAGTATATCTTCGTCATCACCGATAAGAGATTGTGGATACTCAACAAAAACGAATACATGACTTACGAATTTGAAACCATTAAAGAATGTTCTATCGTAAATAAAGGACTCATGAGCCAAAGCGTCAAATTCGACGACAAAGCCTTCACTTTAGACGGTAAAGAGCCAGACATAACGGATTTCTTTTCACTTTTGAAAAATCCCGAATACAGAAAAGACGTCACTGCCCATAAGATTGCCTATCTCGCCGGAGTTACGCCGCGCAAACAGATGTTAAACATGCTGATAAGGGGCATTACTTTTGGCGATGCCGGTACTATCGTTTTGCACAATGGACAAGAAAACAGAGTAGTAAACATTAAGGATATCGAAACGGTCCAGCTGCTCATCAACGATACCATTGCCCTTGCCAAAGGCAAAAGTGATTCCTCCAACTTCATGAGTGCACCACTAGAAGCTCGCAAGATGTCTATAAAGTTCATCTTCGGCATGGGTGATTTCGTCATCGAGACTATGCCTCAAAATATGATGAATACTTCTTATAAAAGAGAAGATCAGACCTATATAAACAACTACGAATTCGCTAAAAGCATCGTCGATACGATAGGCACTTTGGTGAGAAAATTCCAATAAAAGGAGAACTATCATGGAAGAAAGATTTACATTAGAAGAAGAAAAAAAATATAGCATACTCGACAACTACGGAGAGGAATTGACTTCTAAAGAATACATAACCGACCCCGCTATCTGTCGAGACGAAGAGATAAAAAACATCATATTGGTGCTTTTAACTCCCGAAAAGGGTGCGCTCTTAGTCGGTAAACCCGGCATAGGTAAAACAGCCATCGTCGAAGGATTGGCATATCGCATCAAGACTGAGCAAGTGCCCAATGCCCTAAAGGGTTGGAAACTCTATAAACTAAACATGACTAGTCTTCTAGGTGCTGTCGAAAACGAATCCGATAACCGCGTAGAACTTTTGATAAACGAACTCAAAAACAAAGAAAAGACTATCGTCTTCATCGATGAAGTGCATCTCTTAGTAAACAGAAATGAAAACAGCGGTGTCGATATCGCCAACATGTTGAAGCCAGCCTTAGACCGTGGAACTATCAAGATGATAGGTGCGACGACGACCGAAGAGTACGAGACATATATTTTAAGAGATCGCGCTTTCAACCGCCGTTTCCAAAAAGTAGATATAGCCGAAGCCGATGCATCGACGACCGTCAAAATACTGATGGGCACGCTTCCTAAACTCGAAGCCCAGACGGGAGTAAAGCTTGCTTACACCGACTTCGTCAAAGAGCGCATCATGGAACACATCGTCGATATGACGAGCGAATACAAACGCGTCTACGAAGTGGCCAGCCGCTATCCCGACATATGTTTGACGATAATAGCTAATGCACTGAGCTATGCCTTATACGACAACTTGACGGAAGCTAAACTGATTCATGTCTATAAAGCTATAAAACACGCTAAAAACGTATATGAAGACGCTAAACTCAAATCCTTAGCTAAGTTCAAAATAGACTTTTTCGATATAATACAAGAAGAAGGCCTAAATTTAGATATCGTCGATTAATAGTAATAAATTTATAGATATGGTCATACAGTTTTAGCAGGTGACTGTTATGAAAAAACGCGGTTTAAGTAGTAATGAAGTCAAAGAATCCCTTGCAAAACACGGTAAAAACGCCATTACCGATTCTCAAAAGAGCAGTTTTTTCCATCTTTTACTCGAGTCTTTTGGTGACCCCATCATCAAAATACTCTTGATAGTATTAGCAGTTAAAACTGTTTTTTTGTTCCAAAGTTTCGATTGGTTTGAGACGCTTGGCATCGTCATCGCTATAACTCTTGCTTCGCTCATCTCGACGATAAGTGAATACGGCAGCGAAAAAGCTTTCCAAAAGATGCAAGAGGAATCGGCTAAAGTGAAATGCAATTGCCTAAGAGATGGCAACCTCGTCGAAGTAAACATCTATGACATCGTGGTTGGCGACGTCGTAAAACTTGCGAGTGGCGACTTAGTACCAGCCGATGGAATTGTCGTTGAAGGTAAACTTTCGATAGACGAATCCTCTTTTACAGGTGAAGCTAAAGATGTCGATAAAAAGGCCCTAGATCAAGTATATCGGGGAAGCGTCATCTTAAATGGAGGTGCTTATATCGAAGTAACTGCTGTCGGCACCAATACCAAATATGGCAAAATTGCTCTCGAACTTTTAAATAAAAACCCCGATAGCCCACTTAAATTGAAGCTTCGAGACCTCGCTGGCGTCATCAGTAAGATAGGAACGATTGGTGCCGTTCTCGTCATGATATCGTATCTGTTCTCCGTCGTCTTCATCTCTAACTCTTTCGAATGGGAACTCATCATCAAGACTATTACGACTCCCAAAATAATATTCGGTCACATCATATATGCCCTCACTCTCGGTGTCACCATCATCATCGTAAGTGTACCAGAAGGTCTACCAATGATGGTAGCACTCGTCCTATCTTCAAACATGCAACGCATGGTCAAAGAAAACGTCCTAGTGAGAAGAATGGTCGGAATAGAGACAGCTGGCTCCCTGAACACTCTTTTCAGCGACAAGACGGGTACTATAACCAAAGGAAAATTAGAAGTCGTCGGCATTGTCTTGGGAACTGGCAAAGTTCTTCGCAGCAAAAGTGAACTCGATAAATATCCGACATTATCCCGACACATCTTGTCGAACATGGTTTTGAATAACGAAGCTAAAACTTCGGAAGACGGCTCCATCTTAGGTGGAAACATAACCGACAAAGCTCTTTTAAAGTTCGCCTCTAACTTCAAGTGTACAGCTGTGATAAAGAACCAAAAGTACTTCGACAGTGCCCTTAAATACGCCTCTGTAACAGTCGACGACGGCAAAGTTCACGAACTGATTAAAGGTGCTCCCGAAATACTCCTCCCAAACGTGCGCGAAATATATAACGAACAGGGTAGACGCGAATTCGCTGACACTTCCCGCATCGAATCCGACATAAAAAAATACACCAACCTCGGCTACCGCGTCATCTTACTTGCCGATAAAGTAAACCCTGACGTCGGAACACTCACCTTTATGAGTTTAGTTCTCTTAAAAGATGAAGTATCAGACCACGCTAAGGAGGCAGTCGAACTCATCAAAAATGCCAACGTACAAGTCGTCATGATAACTGGCGATGCTCTTGACACCTCAGTAAATATAGCTAAAGAAGTCGGTCTCATAGAAAGCCCTACTGACAAAGCCATCACTAGCGAAGAATTGAATCGCCTCTCCGATGACGAAGTCAAAGCTATCTATAAGGACCTGCGCGTCGTCGCGAGAGCTCTACCGACCGACAAGAGTCGCCTCGTCAAAATAGGCCAGTCGCTAAACGAAGTCGTCGGCATGACCGGCGACGGAGTCAACGATGCTCCTGCCCTCAAATGCGCCAATGTCGGTTTCGCTATGGGCTCTGGTAGTGAAGTATCCAAAGAAGCTGCCGACGTCGTCATCTTAGACAACGACCTCTTATCTATCGGCAAAGCTATCCTCTTCGGAAGGACCATCTTCAAAAGCATCCGCAAATTCGTCATCTTCCAGTTGACGATGAACCTCTGTGCATTAACCTTGAGTATCCTAGGACCATTTTTAAACATCAACACTCCTATAACGGTCATGCAGATGCTCTGGATAAATATGATTATGGACACCTTTGCCGGTTTAGCGTTCTCTTTTGAACCCCCACTTAAGGACTATATGAAAGAACTGCCTACTAAAAAAGGAGAGCCCATCATCAATAGATATATGTATTCGAGCATAGGTATCACCGGCGTCTACACAGCTTTACTTCTAATAGTATTTTTAAAGTCGCCTTTCTTAAATAGCCTATTTAGACCAGATGTCGACAACAAATATCTCATGACGGCCTTCTTCGGACTCTTCGTCTACTCCGGCGTCATCAATTCCTTTAATGCACGTACGAAGAGAATCAACATCTTTGCTAATATCACGAAGAACAAACCTTTCATAGCCATCATCAGCTTCATCATAATCATGCAAACTTTCCTTCTCTATAGAGGTGGAGATGTCTTTAGAACATATGGCTTAAACTTACAAGAACTCCTCGTCATGCTCTTGCTAGCTCTCACAGTCTTACCGGTTGACATCTTGAGGAAACTCATCATGCGCAAGCTAAAATGATTTAATGCATATAACCATTTTCGACGTGCATCGATTCGTTTACTATTATAAAGGCATTTTCATCTATTCTTTTAATCGTGCTTTCTAATTTTTTCAAGTTCTTCTTAGCTAACTCTATCAACAGGACAATTTTGCCATCTTCATAACTTATTACACTTACTCCATACCCGCACTTTTTAAGGGTGTCGATCATATTTTTATTTTTTATGTCGGATACGACGAAGAGAGTGAGATTTCCGCGCACCAAGTACTTGTTTATCAATCCTCCAGCATACGTACCAAAAGCATACCCTCCGGCATAACTCAAGACCATAAAAATATTGGTATCTCTCGAAGTAAGTATCTCTCTTGCCACAAAATACCAGATTAAAATCTCGATAAAAGCCAAAATCATCGCGATGATATTCTTCCCTTTGACTAAAAGAATAGTTCTAACCGAACCTATACTCATGTCGAGCATGCGCCCAAAAAACACTTCCATACACATCAATAAAGTTTTCATATTTTATTTTGTGCAATATATGCGATTTAAAACACGAAATTTTGACAAAATTTTAGTATAATCGCGAACATTTTCCACATACTACTAGAGAAGAAAGGAAAAAAGACATGGAAACACTACAGAAGATATGCTTAGCAATCACTATAGTAGGTGCTGTCAACTGGGGCTTAATAGGTTTACTAGAATTCGACCTAGTCGCATCTCTATTCGGTGAAATGACTGTTCTTACGAGATTAGTTTATTCCCTAGTCGGAATAGCAGGTCTAATCAATGTAGGATTACTATTTATGCATTCAGAAAAGTAATTATAAACGAATAGATATTACTTTGTGAATGTACAAAGTAGAAAAGGGAATTACGACTATTCCTTTTTTTTTGATATTTTGTTATAATATTTTTGAAAGAGAAAAAGCTTTTTAATCATGCTCTCGTAGCTCACTTGGATAGAGCGACACCCTCCGAAGGTGTAGGCAATGAGTTCGAATCTCATCGAGAGCACCATTGAGATTAAAAGTCGCACTTTAGCGATTTGCTATGTATAAAGTTCATAGTATTTGATATTATGGGCTTTTTTCATTGTCTAAAGGAGTGATGAATTTTTATGAAAACGACCAAAGAAACTATAGAATTTCCTTGTGAAATTAAGAAAAAAATAAAAATGAAAGTTAGTATGGGAAACTTGGAAGTTTATTATAAAGCTTCTAATAGACCTCTTGCGAAACTAAATATCTAAACAAAAATTGTACAAAGAACA
>CAZXXI010000010.1:17005-17904 GCA_964644815.1 uncultured Muribaculaceae bacterium | reverse complement strand
GTTACAAAAATGCTTTTTTAGTAACTCGAAAAAAAATTGTATATTTGCTCAAAAACGTACACTTGTTCCTGAATTTTGACATCAAAAAACTCAAAACCGAACTATTATTCGATTCTGAGTTAAACTATTTAATCTCTTCTATTTTCATGAAATTAGTTATTCTACCATTACCTGTAAGTGGTAAACCAGAGGTTATGATTATCTTATCTCCACTTGCTAGTCTGAAGAAATCTTTTGTCGTATTTGAAGCAAACTCGACGATGGCATCGGTATCGTGCAAAATAGGTACTATACTCGTATATATTCCATAATTCAAAGCCAAACTCCGCGCCACTTTCTCCGTAACGCAAGTTGCCATTATTGGACAGTGCGGTCTAAAGTTCGATATAAACTTAGCTGTATAACCGCTTATCGAAGCACATGCGATAGCTTTGACATCGACATAGTTCGTCAAATCGACGGCACCCTTAGCAATACATTCCGTCCTACCTATCTTTCCTCTATAGTCGAAGTCTTTCTCGGCATGGTTTTCGGCATCTTCAGAAATCATAGCCATATATTTTACTGCCTCGACCGGATATGCTCCGACAGTCGACTCGCCTGATAGCATAATCGCATCTGTTCCATCTAACACAGCATTTGCAACATCTGTTACTTCTGCTCTAGTCGGGCGAGAATTCTTCTTCATGCTCTCTAACATCTCGGTAGCGACGATACATACTTTGCCATGTTCACGAGCACCTTTAATTATTTGCTTTTGATAGACTGGCAAAAGAGATATAGGCACCTCTTCTCCCAAATCTCCGCGCGCTACCATAACTCCATCGGATACTTCCAATATTTCATCTAAATTCTGTACGCCAGCTTTACTTTCGATTTTAGATATTATCTTGATGTCA
>CAZXXI010000010.1:0-16995 GCA_964644815.1 uncultured Muribaculaceae bacterium | reverse complement strand
CTTCCAGTTTCTTCGATGATAGCTCTTGCCTTTAAGACATCTTCCCTACAAGACACGAACGATAGAGCGAGAAAATCGCCATCGTTTTTGCAGGCATAGATTATATCCTCTCTATCCTCTTCACTTATGAAAGGTATATCCAAAATGACTCCCGGCACGAAAAGGCTCTTCTTGCTGCCGAGATTTCCTCCATTTATGACTTTGCAGGTTACACCATCCTTTTCTTTAGATGCAACTTCTATTTTCATTAATCCGTTTTCCAGTTGGATTACATCACCTACTTTAAGACTATCTAATGCTTCCGGATGGTTTACGCTGAAGCGCGTCTCATCGCCTAGGACATCTTCCTTGACGACTCTAATGGTATTCCCGACAATTAACTCTATGCCACCTTCTTTGGTCTCTCCATTTCTAAACTCCGGTCCTTTAGTATCGAAAAGTAATCCTACGTGCATGTGCTCCTCTTCGTTTAACTTCTTGACCAAACTCATGACTGTCTCGCGTTCTTCAATCGTCGCATGCGAAAAATTGACTCTTGCTACGTTCATGCCGGCATAGGCCATCTCCTTAAATATTTCATATTTATTACTCGCAGGCCCTATGCTGCATACTATCTTTGTTTTTTTCATAAAAATCTTCCTCCTTTTTTTGGCACTCGTCAATAGTACAACAAAATAGATGCAAATTCAATATTTATTATGTCAAAAAGCGTCAAAAAATATCAAAAGAAAAAAAAGACACTTGTCTTTTTTTGGTTAAAGCTTAATCTTAGCATTGATATAGTCCTTTAAATCTTTAACAGGAATCTTTATCTGTTTCATCGTATCCCTGTCGCGCAGAGTGACGATATCGCTTTCTAAAGTCTCATCATCTATCGTTATAGCAAAAGGTGTACCTATCGCATCGCTTCTTCTATAACGCTTTCCAATGCTTCCCGTCTCGTCGTAGGATACCGGAAATTCGCTACACAAAGTCGCAAAAATCTCTTTTGCTTTATCGGCATGAACTTTCTTGATGAGTGGCAATATCGAAAGTTTATAAGGCGCTAGAGCAGGTATTAAATGGAGAACTTCTCTCTCATCTCCGCCTTCTAATGTTTCTTTTTCATAAGCATCGCACAAAACAGCTAAGAACAATCTATCTAAACCTACTGAAGGTTCGATGACATAGGGCAAATACTTCTCATTAGTCTCAGGGTCTAAATAGCGCATATCTACTTTCGAATGTTCCATGTGGACGCCTAAATCGTAATCTGTTCTATCGGCTATTCCCCAAAGTTCGCCCCAACCCATCGGATATTTGTATTCGATATCTGTCGTCGCTTTACTGTAGAAAGATAATTCTTCTTGTTTGTGGTCTCTATAGCGCAGATTTTCTTTTTTTAACCCGATTGTTTTCAAGAAGTCTAAGCAAGTATTCTTATAGAACCCGAACCATTCCAAATCCGTATCCGGTTTACAAAAGAATTCCAATTCCATCTGTTCGAATTCGCGCACTCTAAAGATGAAGTTACCAGGTGTAATCTCATTTCTAAACGATTTACCTATCTGTCCTATGCCGAAAGGCACTTTGAGACGCATCGCCCTTTGGACGTTATTGAAATTGACGAATATACCTTGCGCAGTCTCCCCTCTTAGATACACTGTACTCTTCGTATCTTCCGTTACCCCTATATGGGTCTCGAACAAGAGGTTGAACTTGCGAATCGGCGTAAAGTCGCTAGAGCCGCAGTTTGGACAGACTATGCCATTCTCCGCGATAAAGTTTTCTAACTCTTCATTGCTCCAGCCATCGCCGGTCTCTGCTCCCTTAGTGAATTCTTCGACCAACTTGTCCGCCCGGTGACGACTCTTACACTTTTTACAGTCTACCAACGGATCGGCAAAATTGGCGACGTGCCCACTCGCTACCCAGACGTTTGGATTCATGAGTATTGCCGAGTCTAAGCCGACATTATAGATATTCTCTTGGATAAACTTTTGGTACCAAGCTTTCTTTATGTTCTCCTTTAATTCTCTTCCCAAAGGACCGTAGTCCCACGAGTTCGACAATCCTCCGTATATCTCACTTCCCTGAAATACATATCCGTATTGCTTGGTATAAAGAACGATGTCTTCCATTTTTAAGTCTTTCATATTCCCTCCACTTAAACTTCTTGAATAACCGCGATTATCATCGGTTTAGATTCCGTCTCACTATAGAAATATTTTCCTAAAGTTTCTCTTATTTCTTGTTTTATTGTGTTATAGTCGACGTACTCGCTCGTCGTATTTTTAGTTATTATTCCTTCGCTCAACTTCTTGATTTCGGCAATCATCTCGCTCGAATCTTTGACATAGATGAATCCTCTCGTCGTCACTTCTGGTCCAACTAAGATTTCTTTCGTCTTCTTAGAAAGGCTCGCACTTATCAGGACGATGCCATTTTCTCCAAGTACTTCTCTATCTTTTATGACCAACTCTCCGACATCTTCACCCATGTTTCCATCTATCAGCGTCTCGTTTATCTTTATGGTTTCGCTCTTATCCAACAGCTTTCCATTTTCAAAAGTGACGACATCGCCATTTTGCTTCAAGATGATATTTTCATTAGGTATGCCGAGGCTCGTTGCCAAATTGGCATTGCCCACCATATAGCGGTACTCGCCTTCGACGGGCATGACGTATTTAGGCTTCAAAAGGTCTATCATCATCATCAAATCCTCGGTCGAGGCGTGCTGCAAAATGGTCTGTCCCTTCGGTATGGCATAGGACTCGACGTCCATGAGCGCAAGCTCGTTTTGCAAATCTACTAACTTCTTCTCGTTATAGTCGTAATTCGGCTCAGCAAAAAGAATGGTGTCCTTCTCTTTCAAAGTTATGAATTTATCATAACCATCGACGATCTTTCTTATGTTGTAATACTGGTTCTTTTTGTTATCACATACCAAGATAACACTTTTTTGGTCGTTTATGTTATCCAAATTACCTATAGTATTGTTTTTAATGGTCAAGTACTTCTTTTCTATAGCCATGTTTATCAAAGACTGCAATTTGTGCCCCATGACGACGACCTTGCGATGACTGTTTTCTAGAGCATTGAATACTTCCTGAATAGTGTACAAGTGGTCGTCGAAAAGACTGATTATGAGTCTTCCCGGCGCTTTATTGACGACGTCTTCATAAAATCTTTCGAATTTATGGTTTGGACTCGTATGCCCAACGCGTTCGGAGAAAGATGACTCGCTTAAAAGACAGAGCACGCCTAGCTTTCCTACGTAAGCGATTTTTCCCAAATCCATGCTGTAACTGCCGGTCATCGAAGGGTCAATCAGAAAATCGCCCGTATAGACTATCGCTCCATCTTTGGTATTGACGACATACATGACGGCATCCGGTACCGAATGGTTTATATTTATCGGGAATATGCTTATCGGACCGAAGTTAATCTTGTGATGTGCAGTTATCTCGATTATCTTAGTATCATCGAAACCGTTTAGCTTCAAATACTCAATAGTATATTTCGTCGCAAAAATTTTTATATCCGGAAGCACTTTTACTAAATCGAATACTCCTCCGACGTTCTCGGGGTGGGCATGTGTCAAAAACAGCCCTCTAATCCTGCGTTTGTTCTTAATTAAATACTCATAATCCGGAATTATGTAGTCTATTCCAAACATGTCTTCGGATACGAATTTTATACCAGCGTCAAAAATGAAGATAGAATTATCTACTTCTATTACATAGGTGTTTTTTCCATTTTCGTTAAGCCCACCCATAGCCATTATCTTAATTTTACTCATTTTAATTTCCATCCTATTATAAAATTTATAAGTTAAATCGATAAACCAATTATAACAGAAAAAATCTATAAAAGCAAATGCATTCAAATAAAGAGCACTTCCTAAAAGAAGTACTTTAACTCATTCTAAAGGATGTCTCTCTCCACCGAATATGCCGCCTTGGGCATCGAGTACTATCCACTTGCCGTCGATTAAGACCCTATTCCACTGGTGCTTCCACTGATTTTGGTTGACATGCTGGCTCTGTAAACCGGCCTCGTTACATAGGAGAGTTACTGCTTTACAAAAGCCCGAACATGCAGCTATTTTGAGTATCAACGCAGCATAAGCCTCATTCCCAAAGTTAGTTTTATAAGCTTCGGTCGATTGATTCCACTGCAACGATACGTTGTAATGCAAGTAATTGAATATGGCTTTTGCTTTCTCTTCGTCGCTCATACCGGGCTTTATTATTTGGCTAGCCACTTTTTTAGCCTCGATTTTTGCCAGTTCTAATCGGCCTTTTGCTGTACTTGCGTCTGGTTCACTCGGAGCCGTTGGAACACTTGGGGTCGTCGGATTTGTGGGGACTGTCGGTTTTGGGGTGCTAGTCGATGGCTTAGTTCGTTCTTTGACGGTCACTTTAAACGCTTCTTCTTTAGCATTACTATTTTTATCCTCTGCTCGCACTCGTACTTCATAAGTTCCCCTTTTTGAGGTGTCGACATCCCCCAAAACAGTAATCTCTAGTTCTCCATCTACTGCATCGTAAGCCCTTATGCCACTTTTTAAATCTATTTTATCTCCGACGGTAATCGTCCTATCTTTAACCCCTTCGATAATCGGATAGACGGTATCTTTAATCGTCAAAGGTATAACTTTCTCGACTTCTACTCTTCCACTTTGACCAGAGGGATACTCGATATCTACTACTAAGAGAATGCTCACTTCTAAATTTCCTACTTTGTCAAAAGTATAATCGCTCTCAATCTTTCTTTCTTCGACTTTTATCGCCTTATTAGTCGTTGGAACGATCTTGCTCTCTTCTAAAAGATTGCTATAAAAGTCTTCTAAAGTCCATTTAGAGCCGTATTCTATGTCCGCGTTGTACTCTTTAAACACAGCCTCGTTTTGTTTTAACAGCTCTTCTTTGAAGACGTTATCTTTCACTATAACCTCTTCTTTGTGATTTTTATCGATCAAATAGAAGATAGCGCCTCCTCCGACGAATAGTATGAAAGCTAATATCGCCATCAAGACTGCTAATCTCTTTCCATTCTTTTTTTCTTTGTTCATCCTATTCACTTACCTCTATACCTAAATTGTAGTCTAAAATCGCTAATAAATCAAGGACATGCAGAGCTCTCTTTTTCTAAAACGAAAAGAGAGCTCTTAACTCTCCTTCTCTTTGATTAACTTAGAAATATGGACTATATTTAAATCTTTATAGCCGATTTCATTTAATAAAAGTTTTACATCTTCTACTTTGGCACTCGGTGTTATAAGGGTGATTGTACCAGGGCCAATAGTATTCTTTATTTCGATTAGATTAGATGAATTCAGTGAATTTTTGGAATCTATTAAATAATAACGATTTTTCTTACATAAATCGATATCGCTATATCCCTTTAGACATACTTTCGCCTGCTTTTTGATTTTTGAATTGAAAGTATTGAATTCTTCTTTACTCTTCGCCCCATTTATGAGCTCGACTGAATCGCCTATCTCTCTATATTTTTCTACGACTAAATTGTAGTTTATAGAGGAATCGTCAAAAAACTTTTCAACCTCTTCGTTACCTAGAGAAATGAAGCTGACATTTCTGTTATTAGGATTTCCAGATTCGATAAATTTATCTTTATTATCTTCGAGAGACTTTTCCGGTTTGACATAGTCGTAAATCAAATAGTTTTCATTAAAACTTCCAAAATCGTGCATGTTCAAGTAACTCTCTTGGTCGTTCACTACTCTTCCGAATTTACCAGGAATGATAGATCCATTTTCTTCGTCGATGATGGCATCGACTGGATTGGTCGCATAATTTCCACTCACTGTTTTAATCTGTTGCATCAGTTCGCTTTTATTCGCGACTAGTAGACTGACTTTATCGGTAAAGTAAAAAGAAAAAGCGATGAGAGCAAATCCTCCTACCCATTCAAAAATTCTACGCATTATTATCACCTAAATAAATCTATGTCCTATTCATCGATTTTATTCGTCAGTTAAGGAACTATCTTTATCTTCATCTAATGGTTTTTCATCTTCGTCGTCGACGAATCTTTGAGACTGCATAAACGAAACCTGTTCAGCGACTAAATCGTAACTGTATACTTGCTTTTCATCTTTGTCGACATAATTATTGTTTTGGATTCTAGCCTTCACTGAAACCAGGTCTCCCTTTTTGCAATACTCGCACACGCGTTCGGCAATTACATTCCAGACTTTACAAGATATGAAATCTGTTTCATATATGCCATCCGGATTTTTAAATTGTCTCTTTATCGCGATAGTGATGTAACAATTGGACTTGCCATCGTATTTTTTTAATACGGGGTCTTTAGTTAGACGTCCGACTAGCAATGCTTGGTTCATGATATTTTCCTCCTTTCAGTAGCCACTATAACAGAAGAATGCACTCCGATGCAAACGCCAGAAATGCACTTTTTGAACAGCAAAAAAAGCAAATTTGCGCGAAATTTGCCCTATCATCTCCCAAATCGGTCAAAAATAGTTTTTTTGCTTTACAATTTTTACTTTTTAGTAACTACAGTCCAAAAAAGTAAAAAGTTATGAGTACGCTTACCATAATGCCAACACAATCGGCAAAAAGCCCTGCCTTTAAAGCATATCTTATCTTTTTGATGCCTATGCTACCAAAATATAAGGTTATGACGTAAAAAGTCGTATCTGTGCTCCCTTGCATGACGGAAGCCAAGCGTCCTATAAAAGAATCCGGTCCAAAATTGGCAAAGATATCGGTCATGATGACTTGACTAGCCGACCCTGAAATCGGTCTTAAGAGGGCCATCGGAAAAATGGAAGTCGGAATATTCGGCCCCAAAAACTCACTTACTCCACTGAAGATGACGTCCAACAATCCGCTGTGTAAGAAAATGTTTACGGCAAACACCATGCTGACCGTAAAAGGGAATATGCTAATAGCGCTGTCGATGCCGTCTTTTGCTCCTTTGATAAAGGAAGAGTATATATCGACCTTTTTAGCCATGCCATATATGATGATGCCCGCTACCATTAAAGGTATTAACAACAGTGAAAGCGTACTCATCTATTACCATTCTTCTTTCTAATCGCATAATCGAGTGATAAACCAGCTACTGTCGAACAGAGTGTAGCAAAAAGGGCAAGAGATATGATTTCGCTCGGGTTAGCACTATTGTACATCGCTCTAAGACTTATTATCCCGGTCGGTATCAGAGTTACACCCGACGTATTCAACACTAAAAAAGTAATCATCGCTGGAGTTGCCGTATCTTTTTTATCGTTTAACTCTTGGAGTTTTTCCATCGCTTTAAGCCCAAACGGAGTGGCAGCACTTCCGAGCCCTACCATGTTGACGATGATATTCGAAGCGATTAGCCCCAAAGACTCGTGTCCCTCTGGAATACTCGGAAACAATCTTTTTAGAATAAAAGAAAACTTATAAGATATCTTCTTTAAAAGTCCTGAATCGCTCGCTATTTGCATGAGTCCCATCCAAAGCACTATGACTGGAAACATGGTCATAAACATCTCTAGCGCTTGAGCCGAGCTCTTTAAAACCTCATTATTGACGAGACCTATATTTCCGCTTACTAAACTATAAAATATACCTACTAATAAAAGTAGCCCCCAAATTATGCTTACCATCCTAAAAACTCCTTAATCTTATCCCAAAAGCTGCTCTTCTTGACGACTATCTCTTCGGCATATATGTTCAATTTTTTATACGTCTTTCCCTCTAAAGATACGGCAATAGTTCCTATCACTTTCGCCCCATTTCCCAAAGACACATCTTCGTATATTTCGACATTTCTCTTTACTTTGTCTAATTCATCGTCCTTCAAAAGCATAAAGAAGTCTTCGTTCGTATACACATCGTACCCCGGCTTATAAGTTATATTTAAGTGTTCTTTATCTATGAGCTTGTATTTTTTATATTCTTTAAAATACTTTTCATATAGCTTTTCGTGCGTATTAAATCTATCTGGGTCGACAAATGTCGCTATTACCAGATTTTTATCGTCTTTTGAAGCACTGGAGACAAAAGTGTGTTTGGCTTTACCGGTGTACCCTATCTTACCACCCGTCGCGTATTTATAATCGGTTATTAAACGGTTTTTATTATACCATTCGTACTCTCCAAAATTCGTTTTAAGAGTATATTTTTTAGCGCTCGTTATGGCCCTAAAGTCTTCGTTTTTCATCGCCTCTATCATCAAAAGACACATATCGTAAACGGTACTTCTATTTTCGTTTTCATCATCTAAACCGTGCGGATTGGAAAACGTAGTATCGTGCATACCTATCATCAATGCCGTGTCGTTCATGAGTTTGACGAATCCCTGCACGCTTCCCGCCGTATGGACCGCGAGCGTCAAAGCCGCATCGTTCCCACTTCTGAGCATCAGACCATATAATAAATCCTCCACTGTCATTTTTTCACCTGGCTTTAGATAAATAGAACTGCCATAGGCATCCAATATCTCTTCTCCAGCAGTTACGACATCGTCTAAATGGGCATTATTTAAAACTACCAACGTAGTCATTATCTTGGTCGTCGAAGCTATCAGATATTTACCATCTTCCTTTTTGCTATATAAAACTCTTCCACTGTCGGCATCCATCACCAGGGCTGCATCATAAGCCGAAGCGCTACTTACTGCCAAGAAAAAACATGCACAAAAAAATATTACTCTTCTCATAACCATCACTATTAAACTATATGATTGAGTAATATTTTTTATAAATGATATTTGGTTTAAGTCCTAATCGACATCGTTTCTCGACAATATTTCGTGAGGAGTTTTTCTAATAGTCCTATATATCGGCAAGAGCCCGATAGCAATATTCAAAAGATAGACTAAGAATATGCTCAAACCGACTACGCGCACATCTACGAGATACATACCACTGAAGAAAGATACCTTTGTTATCTCATTCATAATGGCACTCATAAATAGTGCACCCGGCAGACCAGCTAGAGTCGTTATGACTAATATCTCGCCTAAAAACATCTTATATATATCTGTCTTTTTGACGCCAATTGCCCGATAGATTCCTACTTCTTTAATTCTCGACAAAAACGATGCTCTTATCATCAAATATATTTCGACGAAAGATATGGCTAAAAGAATGCTCGCTAAGACGATAGACTGCTTAATATTGTCTTTCACACTAGCGATATACTCTTCTTTCTGATATTCATATGTATCCCGAATATTATATCCCTTTTCCTTATATTTATTTAACACCTTATCTTTATCTTTGGCGCATACCATAACTCCCTTATTTTTAGTTATGATATCATATTTATATGTGTTTTCGCCTACTATGTATTCGTCGATATCTCTTTTAGAAGTATAATAACCGACTACTTTCAATTTCGAAGAAGCTACTTTTACATCGATAGTCTTATCCATCGGCAGTGAATATTCTCTGTCTGCGTTTACTATGACTTCGTAATCGTTTAACGGCGCCCTTCCCTTGACAATCTTTATGTCGTCTTTGAAATTGGCATAGTTAACTACTCTCTTTCCACTTTCTACATCGACTTCCATAGAAGTGTCGATGGCACCGTAATTGGCAACTAACTCAACTAATTTACTTCTATCGACATATATGCTGGGGCTCCCCGAATCGGCTATGCCACTTACAGTATACACTTCTTCCTTATTCGTGACTTCTAATCCGACATAATCGCTATACTCCTTTAAACCGATGAGCTTAATCGCCGTCGACTCTTTGAGTGCGTTATCTATGACCGCTTTATCTATGACTATTTGAGAAGGACTGTTTGGCATCGTTCCATATAGGATATCTTTTTCATTTAACGACATCTTATCCGCAAGCGAACCTTCTAACTTGCCGTTAAAATCGGTCAACTGAAATAATTTATCGCTAATGGGACTGAAGGCCGTTATCGAATTGCCGGGAACGACATACTCGATATCTTCATCGCTTTCGATAGCTAGATACTCTTTTAAATCGTTGCCATTATTTTCTATCATCAAATAATCGCGATAAAAACTCATAAACTTCTCATCTTCTATTCTCGTTATGCCGAATATACTAGCCATCGAATAGACGATAAACATCGCCGAGACGAAGAAACCGATTAAGAGTACCTTTTTCATCGTCGTATAGTTGAATACCTTATCTAGTCCCGTCTTAATCATCGTAATTGCGTTATATATCGAAGAATAATGCAACCTCTTATCGCTGTTATCCAGTACTTTCAAATCGAATTTACTGTTCTCGTAATCCTCTTTTGAAATCTTCTTATATACGTCGTCGACGAATTCTATTCCGGATTCGTCATCGACTACTTCGATTTTAGTATCATTCAAATTTTTGATATATATGTTGCCATTTTTGACGACTATTTGCAGATTTACAGTTTCGTTCTCTTGCGAATAGATATCTATTTTATGTTTGGTATTTTTCAAGTGGTCGACGGGCAGCTCTTTTAAATAGATCTTGTTATCGATGCGATAGTCTAGTTCGTTCTCATGCACATTATCTTTATCTTCGATTATTTTACCATCTTCTAAGCTGACGATGCGCGATGCGTAGAAATGTGCTAACTCTTTTTCGTGAGTTACCAAGATGACTAACTTGTTTTTAGAGATAGTCTTGATGATATTCATTACTTCTATAGTATTTTTAGAATCCAAATTGCCCGTCGGTTCATCGGCGATGATTACTTCGGGATTGCCCGCTAAAGCGCGCGCGATACCTACTCTTTGTCTTTGTCCACCCGATAAATTTCCCGCGAGCTTATTCCTAAACCGAAACATGCCCACTATCTCTAATGCATAATCGGTCCTCTTTTTGATATCTTCTCTATTCTTGATTCCTTTCATCCTCAAAGTCATCGCGACATTCTCATAGACGCTTAAGTGGTCTAAAAGGTTATAATCTTGAAATATATAGCCGATGTTTAAGACCCTCATCTTATCTTTTTTCAAATTGCTTCTCTTCGGCATTTTCTTTCCATCGATATATATTGTTCCTCCATTGATTTTATCGAGTCCACCTATCGCATTCAAAAGAGTAGTCTTACCGCAGCCAGAAGGGCCTAAGAGGGCTACTAAACCCGTATCTCCAAATTCTAAGGAAGTATTGTTGATGACGTGTATCTCATTTTTCTTATGTCTATTGAAATATTTATCGACGTTTTTTAAAGAAATCATTGCTTTACACTTCCTCTCTATAAGTATTCATAGCCGAGTCCTTGAACAATTTTTTGGCATATCTATTGGATATCAGCAAACTCATCGCGATTAAAATAGCATATACCGCGATATAGTCCTTTAAACTGAAAAACTTGACCATCTCTGAAAAATCGAAGAAAGAATTTTTAAATAGTCCTATCATCGTCGCCTTGACGACTAAAAGAAAGGCCAAATAGGCGACATTTATATCAATCAATAGTTCTATGTTCAAAAGTTGCCTTGCGACCTTTTTAGTCGCACCTAATATCCTTATGGTCGAATAGTAGACGTTTCTACTTTGATGATGAAATAAGATATGAAGAACAGAGCCACCGCAGCAATCAAGAAGAACACGCCTCTCATTATCTTTAGCACTCCTAAAAACTCGGCCGACGGATTAAAAAGATTATCCTTCAAAAGATACGCATTATATCCCTTGCTCTTTAAAAGTTTTTCCGTCTCCTCGCTCTTTTTAGCATCACTCATGAAGACGCTCACTTGATAATCTCTTCGGGCATACAACTCATCATAATCCTCTTCGCTTATAAATATCGTATTGCTAAAGTTATCGAACGCTTCATTCGTCTTCAATAAGTTTTTATAGTTATCTTTCGTCAAAATTGCTTTAGTCTTAAAATTGCTATGCCCACTATAATAGATATTTTTCACACCTACTTCGAAATTCGCACTTTCACAATTATAATCTTTACAGTAGATATTGAAGTTATTCGGTAAATAAGCCTCTCCTTTGGCAAGTCCTGATAAAGCTTCTATATCGAAATACAACCTCGAAAAATCGCTTCCATATTCTTTGTCGTTTAGATAAAGTGTAGTATCGCTATACATCTTTTGAACTGCTGTCTTAATTTTATCTAATATTTGTTCTCCGACATAAATGATATATTCTTCATAAAAGGCATCGACTTCGTTATCATATTTTATTCCCGTCACTTTTACGTCAGCTATTTTCTCTCCACCCCTATTTTCTTGCAAAGATAGAATTTTTCCCATGATACCGCCTTGAAATCCGTTAAAATAGTACGAACTTTCGTGACCGACGACCACGATTTCGTTGGCATTTTTAGGTAGTACACCTTCATCCAAATTCACATCTAATTTGCTAAGTGGTTTAATCTTGCCATTTATATATATGTCGTTCGAGTATAGACCACCCTCCGTATCTAAAAGGATGTCCTCCCTATAAACGCTCTCGACATTATCCAGTTTACTTAAAGCATCTATATCGTCTTCAGTAAACGCCGTTTTATCCTCTTTCTTGAGGACGATTCTCTTCGGATCGGTCTCGACGAAGTAGTTGTTGAATCCCAATAATCCTTCGTCATAATCCGCTTTTCTGAGTCCTGAGTACTCGCTGAAAACTAACATCGTCAAAAAGAAATACACTAAAAACAAAAGAGCAAACTTCGTCTTGATATTGAAAGCATTTCTAAATCCCAAAAGAAACCTGTTATAACCCGATACGTTTTTGTACTCCACCTCTTTGGCTTTCACACTTGGTACTTTACTAAACTTCTTATCTTCTATGATTTTTCCGTCGTTCATGCTTATTTTTCTCGTTGCATATTCTTCCACTTGTTCATAATTGTGGGTTACTATGACGACTAACTTATCTTTAGATATCTCTTTTAAGAGTTTCATAATAGCTTTCGCACTGGCGACATCGAGGTTGCCAGTCGGCTCATCGGCTACGATTATAGGCGTATCTTTCGCGAGTGCTCTTGCGATGGCTACTCTCTGTTTTTGTCCGCCGGACAGTTTAGAAGCTTTAGTATTTATGTATTTCGAAAGTCCGACCGTCTTTATAATTTCTAATACTTTCCCTCTCGCTTCTTTTCTCTTATATCCGTTTAGCAAAAGTACCAGTTCGACGTTTTGATATACCGTATAACTGTTGACGAGATTGAAGTGCTGAAATATATTGCCTATATATTTTCTGCGATAGTTTTCATAATCGACTTCTGTAAAATGGCTCGTCTCCTCGCCATCGATATACATCTCTCCTTCTTCATAAGAATCGAGACCGGATATTACATTTAGCAAAGTAGATTTACCGCTTCCCGACTCGCCGGTGATGACGACGAATTCGCCCATCTCCAACTCCAAATTTATCTTCGTAAATCCCGAAGAAATAGTCGTCTTATTTCTATAAAATTTTGATACATTTTTCAGTTTAATCATGCTCATTATCTTCTTCCTTTCCTCTAAATATGTCGTTGAAATCAGTCCTCTTTCCCTTATAAGTATATCCTAAGACACATTCTAAGTTGACATTTTCCATGCTCTTAAATATGTTGTGGTCGATATTGGAATCTATCTTCCTAAAGCTCTCTATGAGCTTCTTTACTTCTAGTCGCTTTCCGGCCTCGTGTTCGGGTCGTTTCGTAAAATCGCAGGCGCAGTTTATGAATTCCAATTCGTTATACTTCACCCAATTCAATATATCCCTCTCTTTGATGAGATACATCGGCCTTATGAGCTCTAGCCCTTTATAGTTTGAACTGGTGACTTTAGGGACCATAGTCTTTATTTCTGCCCCATATAACATCGAGAGCAAAGTCGTTTCGATGACGTCGTCGAAATGGTGCCCGAGCGCTATTTTGTTGCACCCCAATTCCAACGCTTTATCGTATAAATAACCTCTTCTCATCCGCGCACACATATAACACGGATTTTCCTTAGCTATTTTATCGACGACTTTGAATATGTCCGTATCGAATACTTCTATCTCTAAGTTGAGTATTTCAGAATTTTTCTTTATTTTATCCAACGCCCAATCCTCGTACCCCGGATTCATGACGACATAGCGCAAATCGAATTCGACATCGCCATGTCTTTTTAATTCTTCCAAAAGTTTGGCCTGTAAAAAGGAGTCTTTACCGCCCGATATACAGACCATGATGGCATCGCCTTTGGATATCAATTCGTAATCCTTGACTGCTTTTACGAACTTAGCCCATATTTCTTTCCGATAAGTCTTTATGATGCTGCGTTCGATTTCTTTATAGCTTTTCATGAAGTCACCTCATCTAATTGCCCTAAGTGTATCACTAATAAAGGGATAGTGCAACTTACAAAAATAGCGATTTTGCTCGTCAAAAAAACTTTTTTCGCTCGTTTTACCCTTCAAAAAAAGTATTATGCCAAAAAAATGGTCCAAAATTGCTACAAAAAAAGAAATTTCGTACTGAAACCTCTTTTTAACACAATCCCGTACAGGCCTCACCCTCGCCTAACGTCGCATCTATCATATTGGTGAAAATTACCGACAGTTCGCTTTTCTGTTTGGCATCCAATTCGTCATATGGCGACTGACCTTCGTCCAAATCGACGACGGCATTTTGGGCCATGACTACTTTGCCATCTTTGATTGCTGCGACGAATGGAACCATGATTCTCTTCTCGCCTGTTGGCACCTCTATTCCGTCTTCGTCGGTGATGACATATTCATCTAAGTATTCGTCGAAAAGACTCAATAGAGCATAATACTCGTTAGTAGCCTCTTTCGTTCTCTTAGCCTCTCCGTCGACGACGCTATAAGTATCCCTTTTGTCAGTCATGTCGACATAGTAGATGTCTTTTAACTTAGACTTCCCTACAGTTTCCAACATCGTCTCAATCATTCCTCGACACCAAGGACACCTAGCATATCCGAAATAGACTAGTGCGCTTTCTTCGTTGAAAATTAAGTTTACTACTTCATCCATCGAGCTATATTTAATTTTATTATTCTTTTTAATCTTTAGGCTTTGATACTTCGCATCTCCATAGGCCTCTTTACCGTTCAAAGATTCGTATTCTTTTTTGAACTTCGCCCCATCCTTTGAGTTAACTATCAGACTGACTAGACCGAAGATGAGTATTACTAATAATATGCATCCGATGACTATTTTTCCTCTTTTACTAAGCTTCACTAACTCTATACCTCCAAGAGTTCTTGTTCTTTCTCTTTTATCATGTCATCGACTTTTTTATTGTATTTATTGATGAGTTCTTGGATATCTTCGAGCATGCCTTTTTCTTGGTCCTCTGGTATCTCATCGGCCTTAATCTTATTGTTCGCATCCTGTCTTACATTGCGAAGTGCAATCTTCGCTTCTTCGCCCATTGTCTTGGCTTGTTTTACATAATCTCTTCTTCTATCTTCGGTTAGCTCTGGCAACGTCAAAATTATCATCTCGCCGTTGTTCGTCGGATTTATTCCCAAATTAGCTTCTTGAATAGCTTTCTCGATATCTTTCAAAGTGCTTCTATCGAACGGTTTGATGAAGAGCTGACGCGCTTCTGGAACGGTAATATTGGCAACTGCATTCAGCGCAGTCGGAGCACCATAGTACTCAACCATGATTCCATTTAGCATGCTAGGATTTGCCCTTCCCGCTCTTACCTGTGTAAGTCTTTTCTCTAAAGTTTCGAGTGCCTCTTCCATTTTAAACTCTGCTTCGTCTATATAATCCATAATTAATTCACCTTTTCCTTAATATAATTATAATAAGAAAGTGCTTTTTAAGTCAATACAAATTGTTCACCCTAAAACAATTGCCAAATAAAAATGCCTCTTTAGGCACTTTTATCCATTTCTATTCTTCTCTTTCTCCTAACCGATTACAGACACTCTACACACGTATCGTTTAAACATCTTATACTGCAGACACAGTCTAGATTGATAGTGAAGAAACTGTTCGTAGCAACGTATGGATATAATCCCGTATCTTCTGTGTTTGGAGCAAGAACTCTGAACGTTGCCGAATTGCATTCCAATTTTTCGATTCTAAATACACTAGAACACTGTGATGGCTCTGTACACACTGTGATGTCTTTACTTATAGGCATAGACACAGGATTAGCGCCATTTGGACAACAAGTATAAAGCATTATAGGCCTAGTATTGCATACACAACAAGCTGTACCACAACCCAAAACTGGTTTATCGCATGAATCTAAACAGCTCTCAGGGCAAGATGCATTTTTTTGTAAGATTAATATGACTTGTAGTATTTCTGCAATGCCAGAATTATCATTATTGTTAGACATAATATTCACCCTTTCATTTCTTTCATTAATAACTTATGACCATTCTCGCAAATTCGTGCATCTCTCACTAATAAAGTAGTATATTTTTTCGATATTTTATTGTATAATGAGTTAGGTGATAAATGTGAGTTGGGAATACATTATAATAGCAGTTGCACTTTTGATAATTGCTTTAGTAGCGATTAAGGTGACGAGCAAAAACTTCGACGAAGAGATGAACAAGTTAGTCAAATACCTAGGTGGCAAAGACAACATCATCGACTGCGAAGTATCGATGTCCAGATTTAAAGTTACTTTAAAAGATGTGACTCTAGCTAACAAGGAAGGTATTCAAAAACTGGGAGCTCAAGGTATCGTCGAAATAGACAATCAGTTAAAAATCGTCTTCGGCAAAGATGCCAGGGCACTAAAAAAATACATCAAAGATATGCGCTGATGTATTTTTTTTATAATTTATAATCATCTATTGTCTCTAGATTCGCAAGTTTAAATTCCTCTTCTATCTTTATCTCCGCAAGAGTCTTTAAAATTTCGATTTCTAAAAGAGTATCCTCTCTAAGAATAGAAAAATAGTTATCGATATAATAAGGATAATCTTCTTTGCTACCTGTAGGAACCTTTCGTTTTCTTTTGCCCAAGATTTCGTCATATTTTTTGACTAAAAGCTTTTTAATCTTTTCTTTAGTCTCCGTTTTATGCTCTTCGGAAAATGCCGGGTTTTCGATTAGGGCATAAATATCCGCTACCATG
>CAZXXI010000009.1:0-17946 GCA_964644815.1 uncultured Muribaculaceae bacterium | reverse complement strand
ATTTTTTTGACAAAACCCGCGAAATAAAATCTCAATCTCTATAAGTGTACCCAATTATATCCAACTCTTCGCTGTCTACCAAGACTACTAAATCTCCTAAGCTATCGCAATTTTTCGTGCGAAACGACACTACATAGACATCGCTATCTCTATATTGTTCATAATTTTTACCTTTTATAAACGCTATCCCCCATTTCTTTAAAGGTCGTCTATCGACATCGGCTAAACATATGTCCTCTATTTCTTCCCGTTTTTTTTGATCTATCTTGCTATATGTTGTGTTTATGATTTCGCTGTTAACTACATCTTTTGAGCAAGGCTCCAAAGTTGTCGACGCCTCTAGTTCCGTTTTGTCTTTTTTTATAGCAAAGACGACTAAAACAAACGAAACGAGAATCGCAAATACTATTAAACTTGTCTTTTCTTTTCCTTTCACTAAAAACCTCTCTTCTTTCTAAAGCGAAAAAGACAATCTAACAATTGTCCTCTTCATATCTTTTTAATGCATCCAAAATGCCTTTATACGGCAAAGTGGCACATGTCTTTCGGTTCTGCTGCTTATATATGGTATCGTACGCTAATGCTTCGTTCAAAAGAGCGCTGTCATATTCCTTTTCTTCTATCATATTATAAAAATTTTCTATAAAAGTTTTAGCTTCTTCTATCGTCTTCCCTATCAGTTCTTTAGTCATTATCGAAGTACTCGATGTACTTATCGCACACGCTTCACCATCGAACTTTATATCTTTTATAGTGCCCTCTTCGATGAGTACCCACAAATCGATGTTATCTATACATGACGAATTGTTCGTATTGACAGCGATATATCTCTCATCGTTTATACGACCCCTATTGGCTGGATTAGTATAATTGTCTAAAATGACTTCTCTTTTCAAATTTTCGTCCATTTAAATCATTTCCTTCATTATTCTATCTCTATCTTCTAAAAGTTCTACCAATTTATCTATTTCCTCTTTAGTGTTATAAAAATAGAGACTGACTCGCACTGTATTTTTAACGCCTATCGCCTTTTTTAATATCTTGGCACAATGATTACCTGCTCTTACACATATGTTGTACTTATCTAAGTATATGGCCACATCTTGAGGAAACACCCCATCTACATTGAAAGCTACGATGCCTGAATCGCATTCGCCATTTATGACGTCTATATGCGGTATTTTAGCTAACTTTTGCATCAAATACTCCTTTAATACGATTTCATGCGCTAAGATGTTGTTCATTCCTATTCCGTTTAAGAACTCGACTGCTGCCCCTAATCCGATTGCGCCCGCGATATTCGGAGTACCAGCTTCCAATCTCGTCGGCAGTTCTTTTAAATAGATGTCGTTCTCGGTGTCGAAAGATTCGTTCATTCCGCCGCCCATCTTTAAAGGGTCCATAGCTTCTAAAAGTTCTTTTTTACCATACAATATTCCTATACCAGTCGGACCACACATCTTATGACCGGAGAAAGCTAGAAAGTCGACGTCGCTAGCTTGAACATCGGTCTTCTTGTGCGGTACGCTCTGTGCACCATCGACGACTACAAATATGTTGTTTTCATGAGCATATTTAGTTATTTCGTCTATCGGGCGAACATCCCCCACGACGTTGGTAATCTCCGCTAAAGAGATGACTTTCGTTTTCGGCGTAACCGTCCTTTTAATCGCTTCCATAGTTATATGGAAAGTATCGTCTAATGGGACATATTTTATGACTATTCCTTTTTTCTTCGCCAATCTAAACCACGGCAAGACATTAGACGCATGCTCGGCATCGCTTATGATTACTTCGTCTCCGCTATCGAGTAGATTTTCGAAGAATCCGGACACGACCATATTTAAAGACTCTGTCGCCCCACTCGTAAATATTACTTCTTCCACTGACTTCGCATTTATGAATTCAGCTATTGTCTCACGAGCTTTCTCATAAGCCATATCCACTTTCAAACTTATGTTATAGTCACCTCGATGGGCATTTGCCGTATATTCGCTATAATAAGCGACAATGGCATCGATGACGCACTGCGGTTTCCAAGTAGTTGCTCCATTATCGAAATAGATTATATTTGCGTTTAACATAGGAAAATATTCATTTTGTATCATAACAATTCACCTCCCTACGAGTATATTTTGTATCTTTTTTTTCACTTCATCCGGCATGATAGAGAGAATAAAACCCTCTTCTATTAGCTTGACAGCCGTATGTTTAGGTATTCCTTTGCTCATCAAATAGAAGAGCTCTTCTTCCCTTATCATCCCGATAGAAACGCCATGATTTGCTTCGATTTCATTCGTATCTACGAGGAGATTCGGTATCAAAACTGTAGACATATAACTTTTATTTAAAACGCGTGCATACTCGTTTAATGTATTGCCATGTGTATTGCCGGCAACTCTCCCATTCATGAGAACCTTAATCGTTCCCTCTTCCTCGTTTATACCTCTTATATTTACCGTACCATATATATTATCGCCATATAGTTTCGTATTTATATCGAGTCCATATTTTTTTTCTGCAATAAAAGCATCATTCACCGTAAAAGTCGCTCCATCGTATGCTTCGATATCGATAGAAATATCTAGCATTACAGCATAATCGAACATATTCAAAATTAAGGAAGAGCCTTCCTCTATCCTTATCTTCAAATTCAAATTGTTATGCAGATTTATCGCATTGACTATGGAATCTCCCTTAATGATGAGCATAGAAGAATTGTTAAATTTCTCCAAATCGTATTCTCCTGTACTCAATACTATAGTATTCACATATTCTTTATTCACTTATACTAAACGCCCCTTTAAATCCGCTTTTTTCGATTTTTTCGGCTAAGCTTTTATCTCCTTCGAGAGCTATTTTGCCGTCCTTAAGAATATATACCTTATCGGGCTCTAAATATTCCAATATATTCGAATGGTGAGTTATTATCAAAATTGAAGCTTTTTCGCTTTCTTTATACTCGCGCAGTCCCATTGCTAAAGATTTTAAACTGTCGATATCGAGACCGCTGTCGAGTTCATCTAATAGTATTAACTGTGGCTTCAATATGGCGAGCTGTAAAAGTTCGTTTTTCTTCTTCTCTCCACCGCTCATGTATTCGTTTATATTGCGGTGTATAAAATCTTTATCTATTCCCAAAATCTCACAGGCATTGTTGAGTCTCTTGTTAAACTCGAAAACGGATTCTTTGATGCCTCGTTCTTGAACGGCGATGCGAAGCATCTCGGCGTTGGTGACACCTGGAATCTCGACTGGATTTTGGAATAACATGAATACCCCTCTTTTAGCTATCTCGTCGACGGACATATTGTCTATGCGCTCATTGTTATACTCTATCCGTCCCCTTGTTATCTCGTAATTCCTATCGCCCATGATAGTCTTGCATATCGTACTCTTGCCGACACCATTTGGGCCCATTATGACGTGAATTTGGTTCTTAGGTATAGAGAGATTTAAGCCGTCTATGATTTTCTTCTCCTCGACTTCAATCGTTAAATCTTCGATTTTAAGCATAATCGTCACCTACTTGTTTTTAGCTTGGACGTAGAGATAATCTGCAATTTCCAATACGGCATAGACGATGAGGACGAGTCCAATTGCTGAAAACATCAGATTAGAAACGAAAATCGTATATAGACCTATTAAGAGGAGTATGAATCCGATGATGAGACTGCCGACCGAATTTTTGTCTAAACGCACGAGATTGGCTCCTATAGCAATCGTATTTAAAGCGTTTATGATAATCCAAATACCGATTATCAACCTAATGATAAACTCTATGGTTCCTGAAAAGAACATGAAGATAAGTCCTAAAACGACCATGAGTACACTATAAAAAGTATCTCCCGTCGTCCTATCTGCTCTTTTCAAATCGGTCACATATTTCATGATTCCTAAGGCTAGGAAAACGCCTCCAAATATATATGAGATAAAGTCTACTACTCCACCTGGATTAAAACATAGTAGAAGACCGATTACTAAAAAGATTATAGGTGTCACTAAGCTCTTCTTAGTTTCATAACTTCTAATTATTATTTTTTGCATAAAGTCACTTCTTTCTATCAACTATTCTATCAAATAATGCACCATTTTTAAAGTCTTAGTTTGTCGATTCTCTCCTGAAAATCCTCGCTTTTGACGATATATGAGCCGGCTACGACGGCATCTGCTCTTGCTACAGATTTAACTGTCTCATCATTGACTCCTCCATCGACAAATATTTCGAATTCATACCCCCGCGACTCTCTCAAATCGACGAGCTCATCAATTTTATACAATACTTCTTCTATCATCTTTTGACCACCTTTACCGGGCTCTACGCACAAAACTAAAACTTCATCTAGCTCTTCTATGTACGGAAGTACCTTATCGACTGGAACTGAAGGAGAAAGTGCCAATCCACACTTCAACCCGAGCGTCTTTATATAGTGCAATAAGCCCTCTAAATCGTCCTCCAGTTCAGCCTGTATCGTAATAGATTCAGCTCCCATATTGGCATAGGTAGCAATATAATCGAAAGGCCTAGATACCATCAAATGTACATTCAAAGGCTTTTTGCTCTCGTGCAAATACTCGTAATGTGTTTTATCGGAAGTTCCAAAAGAACCATCCAGCACATCGACGTGTAAATAATCGGCATCCGTTTTATTGATGCGCTCGATAGTCTCCTCTTCGCTATAGAGAAGGCTCAATATTGATACTGCTACTTTCACTTCAATTCACCTCTAAACTTTATATAATTCTCATATCTGCTCTTCATGATAGAACCGTTCGCATAAGCTTCTTTGACACCGCAGTCTTTCTCATTTTCGTGCTCGCAATCGGCAAATTTGCACACTCTATTTCTAAATTCGGGATACAAATACTTTAGCTTGTCTTTAGGAAAGTTTAAATCTAGTGCACTAAATCCCGGTGTATCTGCGATATGGGCCTTTGCCACTTTAAAAAGCTCTACATGTCTAGTAGTATGGACACCGCGGCCCAGAGCTGCACTTATCGGACTAGTTTTGAGTTCTAAAGTCTTATCGAGCTTGTTCAAAAGAGTGCTCTTGCCTGCGCCAGTTTGACCTGTCAATACTACCGTCTGTCCCTTTATAGCTCTCTTTAATGCAAATAGATTTTTGTTACTCAAAACTCTATATCCAATTTTTTCATAATACTTAAATATTTCTTTCGTTTCCTTTAATTCTTTTTTTTCCAATAAATCCAGCTTCGATAACACGATTATCGGCTTTATGCCAGCATTCTCGATACACAAAAGTTCCTTATCTAGAAGATTCAGCGATAAATTGGGTTCCTTGACGCTCGTCAAAACGATTGCTACATCGACATTGGCTATTTGGGGACGCATTAGCTCATTATGTCTCTTCTCTATTTCCAAGATATAGGAATTGTCGGTATCTATAACGACAAAATCCCCCACGAGAGGGGTCTTTTGGTCATTTCTAAATTTTCCGCGCGCTCGACATTCATAGATGCCGTCTTTCGTCTCGACGGTAAACAGATTAGATATTATCTTTGTAATCTTTCCTCTATTCTCCATCGGTCGCATCTCCTGGTTGTTCATTGCCATCTGGAACGACAGGTGCTTCGTTTAAAGGTTCTTGTGATATAGTGATTGTAAATGATGCACCCGGTGATATCTTCGTACCGGCTTGTCTACTCTGCTCTATTATCGTGCCCGCAGGTACTTCGTCTGTTTCTTTATATTTAGTCGAAAATTTCAAATTGTATTTTTTAGCAAAATCTTCTATTTCGGTTAGACTATAATCGCCAGTAGTAAAGTCTGGATATCCCTCTTCGACATCGGGAATATAAAGAGTAATCGTACCACCTTCTAAGACTTTTTCATTTGGCTCTGGCGATTGTCCGATTATTTCGCTCGCCGTGTATTCTGTCGCATCATCGACGCTCTTTTTCTCGACGATGACGTTCATCTTATAAGTGCTCTCCAAAATAGCCCGAACTTCTATATAGTTTTTGCCAGTATAGTCTTCCAAAGTCAATGCATTAGATCCACTGGAAATATAGATAGTGACCTCTGTCCCCTCTTTTACTGTTCTACCCGCTGCTGGATCGGTCTTGACGACTCTTCCTTCGGCTATGGTATCGCTTGCTACCTGCTTCAATTCAGCATTTATCTTTAAACCCTTTTCCAATAGAATCTCTTCGGCTTTAACTTCTTCCATATCGGCAACCGGTGGGACTTTGACAGTACCTACGCTCGTGACAGCCGGCAGGATGACACATATTGCGGTTACCAATATTACGATTCCGGTGAAAACAGCTCCTAATATCATTAAAAGTTTATTCTCTTTTTTCACTTCGTCCTCCGTCACTTTCTTCGAAACTACTATTTCTTCTTTTTGCTCCTCTTTCTTTTCCGCTGATTTTTCCTGATTTTTAGCCTTACTCTTTTTGTCGCTTTCTTCTATTTCTGGAAATTCGAATTCGATAATTTTCTCATCTGCGCGCGTATCGTCCATCGCTGTCTTTATATCTTCGAGCATCTCCCTCGCATCCGCATAGCGATTTTTAGGGTTTTTAGCTGTCGCTCTTTTGACGATATTGACGATAGAATTCGGTAGCTCCGGCAATATTTCCTTTAAGTTTGGAATCGGTTCTTTCAACTGTTTTAGAGCTATCTCGACCGCATTTTCGCCCCTAAATGGCAACTTCCCCGTCAAGAGCTCGTACATCAGTATTCCCATCGAATAGATGTCGCTTTGCATCGTCGAACCGCGTCCACTGGCCTGTTCCGGCGGCAAATAGTGGACACTTCCCATGACCGAATTCGTCTGAGTTAGTTGCGTACTGTTCAAAGCCATAGCTATTCCGAAGTCCGTTATTTTGACGAGTCCACTATCTAAAATCATGATATTCTGCGGCTTTATGTCGCGGTGTACGATGTAAGAATCGTGCGCCACTGCTAGACCATCGCATATCTGACTCATTATGTCTATGACTTCGCTGACGGTCAACTTTCCGCGCTTCTTGATAAGCTCTTTTAAGTGCTTTCCTTCGATATATTCCATTACGATATAATAAGAACCGTTATCTTCCCCGACGTCGTACACTTCGACGATATTCGGATGATTTAAACTCGATGCCGAAAGCGCTTCGCGTTGGAAACGCCTTACGAATTTTTCATCTTGTGCTAAATCCCCACGCAGTACTTTGACGGCAACATTTCTATCTAGTATCGTGTCATAAGCCAAGTAAACATTGGCCATCCCGCCTTCGCCAATCGATTTGATGATTTGGTAGCGGTCGTTGATTTTTTGCCCCTTCATTATCATAAATCTTTACTCTCCTTAACTAAGTATGCTATCGATATGTTATCCGTTCCACCTCTCGAATTGCACTTGCGAACCAACTTCGTCATCTTGCCTTCGATATCTAACTCATCGTTATTTAAAGTGCTTTCTATCTGTTCTACTGATAACATATTCGTCAGTCCATCGCTACACAAGAGGATGGCATCGACGTCCGTTTCGACGGCAAATTTATCCAACTCCTGTTTTTCGCTCGCTCCAAGCGCTCTCATCAAGACGTTCTTCTTCGGATGATTTTCGGCCTCCTCCGGTGTTAGTTCACCCGATTCGACCAAGACATTTACTAAAGTGTGGTCTTTCGTAACTTTATGCAATTTTTGATTTTTTAGGACAAATCCACTCGAATCGCCGATGTTACCGAATATCAAAAATTCATCCGTCAAAAGTGCAACCACCAAAGTCGTACCCATACCCATACAATCCGGATTGGAATTGGCATACTTTATTATCTCGGCGTTTATTATCGCAACGTTCTCATCCAACCAATTTATCGCATCTAACTTGCTGCCTATCGTCGATAATGCTTTAAATCTATCCGATAAGTGCGTGACCGCTATACCAGAAGCTATTTCACCAGCTCTATGGCCCCCCATTCCATCAGCCACGATGAGAAGTGTCTCTCCCATCATATTTTCTACGATTATGACTGAGTCCTCGTTGTGACTTCGAACTATTCCTGGATCCGTCAAATAAAACGATTTGCTCATCTTTCCACCTCATTTGCTCTCAACTGTCCGCAGGCTGCATCTATCGACCCACCGAACTCTCTTCTAACGGTTACTGTTATGCCGTTTTTATTGAGTATTTCAAAAAATTCATCTTTTCTCTTTAGGGAACTCTTTTTAAACTCCAAATGGCTCGTCTCGTTATATGGAATCAAGTTTACGTAGACGTTCATCCCTTTTAGTAGTTTTACTAGTTCATATGCACATTCCCTACTATCATTTACCCCATTAAGCATAACATATTCTATCGTAACTCGTCTATTAGTTTTTGAAATATATGTCGAAATAGCTTTTAAAAGAGTGTCAATACTGTAAACTTTATTTATTTTCATTATGCGGTTTCTGATTTCATCGTTAGGAGCATGTAAACTGACCGCTAGATTTACTTGTAGAGGTAGCTCGGCGAACTCCAAAATCTTTGGCACTATTCCACTCGTCGATACAGTTATATGCCGCGCACCGATAGCCATACCTTTAGGGTCGTTTATTATCTTCAAAAACCTTATAATATTATCATAGTTATCGAACGGCTCTCCTATACCCATTATTACGACACTATTTATTTTTATTCCGGCATCTTCTTCTATTTTCAAGAGTTGTCCAACGATTTCGCCCGGCTTTAGATTGCGAACCTTCTTGAGTCTTCCACTTTCGCAAAAGGCGCATCCCATATTGCAGCCTATTTGACTCGAAACGCACACGGAATTTCCGTAGTCGTGTTTCATGACGACGGCTTCGATATAGTTGTCATCCTTCAGTTTAAACAGATATTTGAGTGCCGTCTCGTCCTCCTGTTTAGTCTTTATCTCTAACTCCTCGATGTTGAACTTTGCCTTCAAAACTTCAATAAATTCTTTTTTTAAATTAGTCATCTCGTCGAACGTCTTGACACGCTTATCGTATAACCATTCATATATTTGAATAGCTTTAAACGATTTCACACCTACAGTAGCGAGCCAAGAAATCAATTCATCTCTCGTATAATCGTAAATATTATCCATATCTATTACTCTCTCTATCAGTTTTATTATAGCAAGAAACACCTATTTTTACAATTATCTTCGTTTAATTTAGCTTACCTAAAAGAAAAAAACTCGTAGCCAGAACTAATCGTTCGACTATGAGCCCATAATAACACTTTAAGGATTTACACCGCGTTCACGGTATGGGTTGGTCATGGTTCCATTCCCGATTAAGGTTTCTGCATATTCGGCAGAAAGGTTAATGACAGGGGCTATGGCACCGCTTGCATGATTAATATTTGTGGTTAGCAAGCCACCATGTAAATATATTAAAAACATGGCTGTACTGTTGTAAGGTGAGAGCGACCAACCTAAGCAATTTGATGATTTGTATAAATAGTATAATCGATTTTCTGAATAATATATTCCGCCAGCTGCTAATATTTCATCCGCTGTTATTAGCCCTACTGGATAAATTAAATCTCCATTTCCTTTTTCACTTTCATTTACTGTAAAAGCATCATTCTTTATTTCACACATGAATTTCGGTTGTGGCGATACAGTTTCGCTAATCCAGGCGCTTGTTCTTACTATTGCTCCATAAGCAGTCAAATTGTTTCCGTATCCTAATTTAGTATCTCCCGGCATACCTGACATAGACTGTCCAGGGGTACTCCTATCGTTACAAAATATCGAGTCTACTACATTTTTTTCATAACCAGTGTCCACTATGTTTTCTTTATACCAAGAGTCTACTGACGTTTTTGCATCACTATTAGTTTCATTAGTCTGAGCTTGCTCTTTTGATGTACTTGCTTCTCCTTGGGCTCCTCCAAACATATATCCGACATACTTTGCATCATCGTGTTGTGCGTTCCATGGTTGACCTGTTATAGCATATCTATCATCATCTGCTGTTCCATTTGCATAAGCTTGTGTTCCATCATAGATGATACGGAGCGAACCATCACCATTTATTCTGACGATTCTCCAATACATATCTTGACCATTTTTATTCTTGCCATACTTAATATAGTTTGTTTGGCTTGCTCCTCGGTAGTAGTAACTGGTTCCATAGTCATCTTCTAGAGCATATACTCCTTCGTCTGTTGTAGCTACTGTTGCAAAATCTGGATTACCTGAGTTGACACTCGCTATCACTTTCTCAAAAGGTGATTCTTTACCTTCAGTTACATTAAATGTACTAGAAAAAGACGCATTTAAATCGGATGTCTGGTCTACCCCTTCTAAGTTTTCTAGAGTTATAGTTAGTCTATAATAGTATTTAGCGCCCACAGGTAGCTCTATATTCTTAGATAAATCTTTTGTTGTTGGAGTATCGCTTTGAGGCATATTCTTTTTAGCCAATACTTCTGTCCAAGTTGTACTTTCTTCACTTGTTTTATAATCTAGTTTATAAGTAAGTGAACCTTCTAAATAAGTGTTTACCATATCGACAAAATTTATTTTACCTAATACAGGTAAAGTTCCTGTATTTTCGATAGTAAATAACTTCTCTGCCGATTCTCCAAAGTTCAATTTGCCATTAAAGCCTGAATCGTTATCACTGAAAGTCATACGCATCGTTCCTGAAGTGATAGATAGCTCTTGGTTCTTGACTTCTCCCATCTCTAAGCTGAAATAGGCATATGATAATGAGCCAATAATGACTGCGATGCTCGCGACGAATATCACACCTAACACCGCTTTAGTTTTATTACTCTTTTTATCCATTCCTATTCCTCCACTTTTATATGACATCCGTGTCCTACTATTCTGTTTAAATTATATAATTTATAGGGTGAAAACACAAGCTAAACTACAATTATTCACTGAAGTTTTACGCTTTATATCTAGTATACAACATATGCTTTAAATAAAAACGGACACTTGTGGGGTCCGTCGTATCGAATAACAAATAATTTTATTGTTCGGCAGTCTTTTCAGCTTTTTTCTCTTTACTCTTACTAGTTTCATAAGACACTCTTAACGTCAAGAATATCATAATAAGTGTATTGAGAGTCACACTTCCTCCATACGATAAAAGAGGTACTGGTACGCCTGTCAAAGGACTCAACGCGAGTATTCCTCCAAAGTTGACTATCAAATGCAAAAGTATCATCAAAAACGTTCCGTAGGCGATTAAAGAACTCGTCAAATCGTTCGCACCCTTAGCTATCTTTAATATCCTAAAGAGTATAAACACATAGAGGAGGATAATACCAGCTCCAGCGATACTACCTAGTTCTTCTATGACTATAGGAAATATGAAATCGGTATGAGCTTCTGGCAGATATAAATACTTCTGTGTGCTGTTTCCAAGTCCTACTCCAAAGAGACCACCATTGTTTATCGCAATCATCCCGTTGCACACCTGGTATCCGGTCTTCTCCTGATATCTTTGACATGGAGCTTTATAGTTAAGTCGGCTCGCCTGTTCGGCATTTAAGAAATTCGACCCGAAGAGCATGATGCCAACTACACCGACTAATCCTATGACTCCGAGTATTTTAAACCTCTTCACGTCGATATCTCTTTTATCGAAAGGCACTGCATAGAACATGAAAAATACGATTAGTCCAAGTATTACAGCCGTTCCGAGGTCCGGTTGCATCACTATCAGTCCGGCGACGACGATACAGGCGATAATCGGTCTTAAAAAGAAAAAACGTCTCTCACAGTTTATATTTTTTCCAAAATAAGTAGCCATATAAATCACGACGACGGTCTTAGCAAATTCCGACGGTTGCAATGATATCGGTCCAAACTTGAACCAACTGCGAGCACTATTCGTAACTGTTCCATAGGTCAACAGTGCCCCCAATACGCCGATGATACCAATCATCATCAGACTCGATAAATATTTATATTTGCTTATCGGAAAATTCAATAAGAAGATAATCCCGAATATAAAACCGGCCACCATGACCATCAGCTGTTTTCTAAAGAAATAATACGTACTTACGCGATATTGGAGCACCGAAGATATGCTAGAGGCACTAAAGACCATGACGAGACCTATCGCGCACAACAGAAAAGTTGCAAAAAATAAAGGTTTATCTATTCTTCTAAATAACTTTCTCATATGCTCCACCATAATAAATATACCACAAAAGTAACGAAATACATGAAAAAAGTGACACTCTTTATGTCATCTTTACAATTTTCTAAAAATGTTTTAAAGTATCACTTTAGTAACGTCATAACCGTATACTTCCAGTATTTGAACTGCTCTTCTACTCCTAGAACCGTTTAAACAATAGAAATAATACTTTTTATCCTTATCCAAGTATTTGCGCGGATTCATTAGAAGTTTGTTTATATCCATATTTATGCTGCCTTTTTTTGAGACGAAATCTTCGCTATCTTCTAAGCTTATGAGCACTCCCATACTGGGATTATATTCATCAATACTAATACTTTTCATATCAGTATTATATGCTCTAATCATTTGGACAGTTCATATAAAATTATAGACGTTGCCACTCCTACGTTCAAAGATTCACAAGTCTCTTTCATAGGAATATATAGGCGTTCGTCCGCTAGAGAAGCTATATCTGGACGGACACCCGACCCTTCACTTCCCATGATTAAAGCTGTCTTATCGCCAAACTCGACTTCGCTTAGGCATCTTCCACCTTCGACATCCGTCGTATATATAGTATAGTCTCTTGCCTTTATTTCTTCTATGACATCTTCTATTCTTTTCTCTAAGATATTTATGTGAAACAATAATCCTTCGGTAGCTCTTACGACTTTGGGGTTGTACACGCTCACTGTATTTTCTCCCAACACTACCGTATCGATGCCAAAGGCAACGGCACTTCTTATGATTGTACCGAGATTTCCCGGATCCTGTACTCCATCCAACAAGACGACGTTCCCTTCGATAGCTCTTGGTTGCAGTTTATCCACGATGCCTATAATTTTAGGAGGGTTCTCAAGGGCACTTATCTTTTTCATGACCTCTCTACTGACCGTTGTAACCTCCGGATAGGAAAACTCCTCCCCATCTAACACGATCACTTCGCGCAGATACCCTGCCTTTTTAGCTTCTTCGACTAAATGTTCGCCTTCGACTAAGAACAGCCCTTCTTCATTTTGATACTTCTTATCGTTCAATTTTGCCCAATATTTAACTCTTTCATTCTTTACCGATTCAATCATTTTGACTTTCCCTCAACATTCTTCTCGCCATCTTATGATATGGATAATACTTTTCTACTTCCCGCCAGAAATCGCTCGAGTGGTTCATATATTTAAAGTGACAAAGTTCGTGTATGATGACATAATCTATCAAAGATACATCCTTTTTTATGAGTTCTGAATTTAACGTCACCGTCATGCTCTTCATGTTGCAAACTCCCCATCTCGTCGTCATGTGCCTTATTCTCAACCTAAACTCCGGCAAATCGCTAAACTGTACGCGCAATCTCTCCAGTCTACTGTTGAATATGACTATGCATTGATAATTCAAAAACTTTTGTAGCTCTTTTTCATCTTTGCTGATAATCTTATTCCCGTCGATATACGTCTTGCTAACTCCGTCGTACTCGATGACGTGTTTTTCACCCAAATAGTACATCTCATTTTCGTTCAAATCGCTCTTCGGAGTTCTCTCTTTCAAATTTATCAAACTCTTCGTATTCTTCTTGATAACTCTTTCTAGCTCGGATTGGCTCATATAATTGTTACAAGTTACGACTAAATCGTCGTTATCCCATTTAAAATAGATGTTCTTGATATTCTTCTTCTTGACGATTACTTTAGTCGGAGAACCGTTTATGTTGACGTACATAGGATACCACCTACCCAAACTAAGTATAGCATATATTCCAAAATAAGGCACGTCAAAAAAACACACTATTACAGTGTGCTTTAGTCGATTTCTTTTATGACGTTTATTTCGCCCGCGACGTAGTCTATGTTTAGAGTATCGCCTACGTTTACAAATGGCAACTTAGCTTCGTCAATCGTGATGACTGCCGAATATCTATCTCCTTCTTCCGAAGTTATATAATAAACTGTATTTCCATTTATGATGACAGTCTTGATATTGGCAACTTTAATAGTCGTATTTATGCTTTCAGCTTGACTCTCCAAGTTATAATCCTTCAAATAGTTCTGACTAGCTTTATCTATCCCGCCGGAGACGTCAGAGACGCTCACTTTCTGATAGTCTTGGACGTCGATAAAGGCATACTTCTTGACGAGACCTGCATCATCTTTGAGACTGACGAGATACGTAGGTCTTCCGTTTAAGTTGATTAGAAGTGGGAATGTGCTTTTATATTTCATCTCCTGTACTTGTCCTTCAGCACTCGCCATGGCACTGTACTCCTCGGCACCTGGAGCTGAATAGAAGACTGTCTCTTTCGTCCTCATATTGGACAATATAAACCCTAAATTCGATTCATCGCTTTGGATAGAAGTAATTCCCGTATATAGGTAGATATCGCCATCCATAGCCAAATAGTTGTAGCCATCCGTCGTATTTACGACATTCTTCTGCGCGAATAATGAATTCCAGAATCCGCCTTTGTATGTACCCCAGTCGTCCGTCTGCTCGATGATTAAATCTGCTTCATAGACGTGGTCTATCCAATTAGGAATGCTTCCGACCTCATACTCTTTGGTATCACCCGTCACTGGGTCTAAGACGATTACTCCAGTTATATCTTTTCTAAGCCCTACCATCGAATACTTAATCACTGGAACGATGAAGTAAGGTTTACCATCGTCGTCTATTTCAAATGTATACGTACCGAATATCTTTGTCGGATACTTAAAGCGGAGGTGTCTCATCATATCTTCGTTCAGAATGGCACTCGGAACGTAGCGCATACCTTTATCGAGTCTTACTATGTTCGATTCTCCTGTCACCGAATTAACCGTTATATAGCCTTTTATACCCTCTTTTCTGTTGCTCAAATACTTGATAATATCGGCATACTCGAGTGGTGTAACGCGGATGATGTCATCTTTATAGTTAATCTGGGTATATAAGTCGCTTACATAGTATTGACTTACCAAGTCGCTCATCTCTCCCATCGTCCTATCGCCTAATTTTTGGCTAGAATCTTTATCCAAAAGAGGAACTTTTTTAAAGTCTACTGCTGCGATGTCGCGGGCAAAGTCTCCCGTTTCGTCGATTGTAATCCTGTTCGCATACTTAGTGGAATTGAATATAGGTGACGAAATGATGTTGATGACGATTATCAAAAGTATCAAAACCGGTATAAAAACTATCGTATTGAATTTGACACTATTCGGTATCTTGCCTTTCTTTATAAATTCTACTGTACCGCTTCCGAGCTCTAACATTCCAAAGACGAACATCAAAAACATCAAAAATGCGTAAAATCCTGGACTCGTCAAGTTGATAGCCGGAATTGTGATATAAAAATAGATTAAGCCGACCGCCAAAGTTATGACTAAATTGATTATTCTTTTCTTCATATTTCTCTCCTTAAACTTTATTTTATCACAAAAATTCTATCTAGAACACCCTTAAATACGCTGACGATTAAAATTGCTAAAACGGCTGCTGTATAATGGGTGAAATAGAAGATTATAAATGTTCCTACGCCGATTAATATTCCCGAAGTAATCTGTCCCTTGACAGTATAACTAGAACTGTACAGATTAGGGGCGATGAAAACAAAAGCAAACATAATGTTATATCCGAATATGAATGGAAAAATTTCGCTGTAAGCACCTCTAATCATACAAGATCCGACCGCGAGCAACAAAAACGATAGAAGGCTCGCAACGACCATCTCTCTTTTATACAATTTGTTAAAACACAAAAATATAAAGCCGACGATTATGAAGAGGATACTCGTCGAAAATATGCCCCCTGTACCACTTCCAAAGAAGTAATCGACTCCCGTATAATTTAAAACTGTGCTCGCCTCATAGACGTTGTCGAAGTTGTTGAGACCCAAAAATACGTTTATGCTTTCGATAGCGATATACATGAGAGCAATTTTATTGAGTTTCAGTTTGTCGAAAAAGAGACTGAACAGTGCAGGTACTAAAACGGCGACTGACAACTGCGTATTTATCGGAAGTATCGCCGCGACTAAAACAGCTTCGACTACATTGCCTTTCAAAGAATTAATAAAATTTATCTTCTTATCACTCTTGCGATTTTTAAACCACTCTCGCAGGAAACCTCCAAAGAGACTGCCGACTAGGCAAGCTGCTAAAATCAACATAGGCCTAAACAAACCATCTACACCCACTATTCCCTTTAGAAACAGCTTAAATCCATTCTTGTAAAAACCATAGACTATTAGAGGAACCAAAGCGATTAAGTACATCAAATATAATCTAGTATTCAAAGCTTTCTTTTTCAAGTTCTATCACTTCCCTTCATGTAGGACATCAAGTTTCTGTTCGAAGGACACATATAGTTACAAAGACCACATTTGATACACTTTTCATAATAGGCCGGCTTTACATTGCCTTTATGGTCGAAGACGTATTTTGGATTGAGCCCCATTGGACAATTTCTTGAGCACAAGCCACAATTGAGGCAAGCCTCCTCTTCTCTATTCGCCTTTTCCATGACGAGAATTCCATCGACATCGCTGTCGACTACGACGTTTAAAGAGGAAACTATTTCTCCTCTCATCATGCCGTTTAAATATACGTCCACTTTGGGACTAGTAAAGTCGAAATTGTTCACGAACACTTCTGAGAGTAAAGAACCCATTTTGACTCGTACTACTTTACAAGGCTTGATAGAACTTCCAGTTATCGTGATGAGCTTCTCTGTCACCGGCACTTCTCTTCTTAAGACCTCAAAGATATTGTTAACTTCTTCTAAATCGAATACTGCCGTTCCCGGTTTACCAAACTTCTTTTCGAGTATCTCGTCTAAACCATTCGGATAGGCGTCGTTTATGAGCTTCAACTCTATATTCGGATACGTTCCGAGCGAATCCATCATACTCACAACCATGCTATTATCGGAATTTTTTATCACAAAGATGACTTTTTTAGCTTCTACTAGATTGGCTATGACATCGACTGCTTCTAACAAGTCATCTATATTGTTCTTTAACAGGTGGTACTTATTGCCAAAATAAGGCTCAGCATCGACTGCATTTACAATGATTGCTTCGCTCTTATTTTTGAGTTTATCTCTAAGGTATACTCCCTTATAATACAAGGTGATATCTTCTAAAATAGACTCAGCTTCTTCTTTAGAGATAGTATTTATATATCTTTTAGAACTCTTTCGCGCCCTTATATTTTCCTTAAAATCGTTTTCTATTACTAAACTCTTAACTTCCTTTTTAAAAGCATAATACATAGTCTTAGTCCCTAAAACGGTTCCACTTATACTCGAATATAACATGTTACCATCGCCATCCATCGCGATTATATCGTTTTTATAGACATACGACTTATCCGTCACTTTTATACTAAATCCTTCCTTCATCGGAATAAAGATGAACTTAGGATTTAAAAAATCTAAAACGGTTTTATCTAATACAATTTTATTATCTTTTTTAATGGTTACTTCTTGCATATATCATTCACCATTATAATTGTACCAAACTTTTAATAAAAAGTCATCGTTTAAGCATTAAAAACGTTCAGCCTTTGCATTTTATTTATAACTAATCTTGTGATAATATGTAGGGATTGTCTTTAGCGCCTGTCCCATCTACGATATTGATATTTGATTTTAGATACAATGTGGGAATAGCACTAAGCTCATTTTTAACACTAGCATAAGGATTAATTACAACTCCCATTGAAGAATTTACCATAAAAACATGTTTTTGTGTTCCTTTAAGGGGAGTAATTGTATATGGATAATTTGCAAATCTTATTATATCATTATACATCCAACTATTTCCAGGAACACTTCCATTTTCATTATTACAATTATATCCATTATTAAAA
>CAZXXI010000008.1:2036-18516 GCA_964644815.1 uncultured Muribaculaceae bacterium | reverse complement strand
AGTGTTCCCGTGTTTTCGAGTATGAATAACTTCTCGGCCGATTCTCCAAAGTTTAGAGAACCATTAAAACCAGAGTCGTTGTCGCTGAAAGTCATGCGCATAGTTCCAGAAGTGATGGATAACTCTTGGTTCTTTACTTCACCTGTCTCAAGACTAAAGTAGGCGTATGAGAATGAACCTATGATGACTGCGATACTCGCGGCGAAGATTACTCCTAATACTATTTTAGTTTTATTATTCTTATTTTTATTCATTTCCATTACTTCCTCCTCGAACGAGTCGTCAAAAACTTGTTCCTACTTTTAGTTATCATTTTTTAAATATGCTGAATAGTCCACCGTTGGAACCACTGCCGTTGTTGTATATTCCTAGCTTTTCTAAGAAGCTATCTAAAACCATCTGAGTATCTTTTCTCTCATCGAGAGGCGGAATGTTATAGAACATCTTGACGCGAGCTTCGTACTCGAATTCTTTGACGTCGTTCATCGTCAAAAGACTCTTGTTTAAGACGATTTTTTGGTCTTTAATCTTCTCGAGTGCTTGTCTATCTCTACGCATGAGCGTGTTCAACTTGATAGTACTAGGCTCCAAGAGGTAGATGACTTCGTTACACGTGCCATCTGCTCCGAAGTTCGAGTTGTTTAAGTCTATCAAAACAATATCGAATTGGTTAAACTTCATCTTGACGTTCGAGAAGTTATTTGCACTGACGCTCATGAGTTCGTTGTCTCCGAAGTAGCTGAAGTCGTTGTTGTTAATCTCGACGGCGAGAACCTTGCGGTTGAAAAGATTCTTTTTGAGCATGTAGATGAGCGTTGTAGCGCCGGCGTCTTCCGTCAAGTCTTTGAAACCGATGACTTTGGTGTTAGAACCTATCGTCGAGTTGTCGAAGGCACCAGTATAACCACCAGCCATCGCTGGATTATAGTTGCCAGTTGGAGCTGCAGCTTGGTTATTGTAGTTGGGAGTGGCATTTCCTTGGTTAAACGGCTGCTCCCCTCCTCCATTGAAGGATGGACCCATGAACGCGTTGAAAGGTTGAGTAGCTTGTTGCTGTACCATGTTCGAAGCGTTGGCATTTTGCATGTTAGGTGCGAAGCCAGCACCAATCTTCGACTGCTTCAATGTCCTTTCGTCGTTCATCGCTAAGTCGTGATATTGGGCGACGTCGCGATAGCTATTAGGGTTCTCCATGAGGTAAGTAACACCGGTGATATCCTTAGTGAAATTGTATATTCCTAAGCTGATAATCTTGGATAGATAAGCATTATTGATACGAGGATCATCACTCAAAAACAAAATGATTTTCGATGCATCTAGTGAGGCACTCAATTTTTGAATAACTGCTATATTCAGCGAATCCTTTATAGCGGTGATATCTAAAATCATCCTATTGAAATAAAAGTTAGCAAAAGTATCTATTATCGTATCTATGCTGAATTCTCCATCGAGACGTTTGATGACGTCTATATCGAGACTCGACAATTCATCTTTGTATTTGTTCGCTATAATGACATTCATATCAATAACCCTCATCTTTCTTTTTTATTCTTGGTAATCGTAGATGTATTTGCTGTCTCCACCTATTCTAAAAGGTGGTAAGACGACGTTTACGACTGGCAAATCAAACTTAAAGAACGTATACGCTCTATAGTAAGCTCTTTCGGCATCGATGTCGTCGTTTCCCGTGTGTACTATTCTTTTGTAGATGCAAGCTTTGCACTTGCCGTCTGACCTTTGGCCGATGCAACCGCTCGGCTGAAGCTCCCAATCGGTCGCTTCTCCAGCTACTGTGACACTAGGTTCGCAGTCGTTATATGTCGAATATCCTTGGGAAGTCAGATATGTATCGAGTTCGACCGCTAAATCGCCGTCGAACCCGTCGTTTTCTTCGACTTCGCTCACGATATGGCTCTTCAATCTGAAAGCTTTAGCATAGTTGACCGAAATGGCCAAATAGGCAGTGAAAAGGATTATGAAAGTAAGACAAATGGAAAATATCCATGTCGCACCAATCGATTCCTTCATATAACACACTTCCTTTCATATTAAAGAGTAACTAGTTAGCAAAATCGTAAATATATCTGGAGTCTCCACCGACCTGGAACGATGGTAAAAATGCCTTTACCACTGGTAGGTCAAACCTAAAGAACACGATAACTCGATAGTAAGCTCGAGACGAGTTTAAACCTTGGAGCTTGTTCTCCACTTCGCGCCTATAGATACATGCTTCACATTTTCCACCAGGTTGAACGTTTAGGCACTCTTGGAGTGCCCAATCGACGTCCTCGCCATCGTCGGTGATGTATTGTTCGCATGAACCGGCAGCGTCGTAGCCTTCATCTTTCAAGTACTCTACTATATCCGCCTCTAAACTACTGTCGTAGCCTTCGTGTTCTTCGATTTTTGAGACCAAATGGCTCTTAATCCTAAAAGCCTTGGCATAGTTAACGGTAATCGCTAAGTAGGCCGTGAATAGTATTATAAATGTCAAACATATAGAAAATATCCATGCAGAGCCTATAGCGTTTCTCATCCGTCACACATCCTTTAATTTTTTTAATTATCTACTCGTACAAGTTTTGCTGTTTACAGTTCCGTCTTCGTCTTTGAACTGGCATTCAAAGTCTTCGCCTCTGTTTTTCTTTTCGCATGAAACTGTAGAACCATCCGTATTAGTTACGAAGTAACCAGGTCCAGTGTTGCAAGCTTGTGTAAGAGCTATCTGTTTTCTTAACATTGGAAGTAACAATACAGTGAAGATAGCAAGAATTGCTGCGATTGCAACGATTGCGATTACTGTTGTACTAAGTTCTCCTGTTGCCTCTTTCATTTATAATCATTTCTCCCTTCTATTATCTATAATTATTATAAATACTTTTTTTCATTTTATCAATATATATATACATCACTTTACATCATGTGAAACTGAAAGTCATCAAAATCGAAATTACCATCAGTATCATGACTCCGATACCTGTACAGACGAGCATCGTCATCGTCTTAGATTCCATCTTCTCTAGTCTCTGTTTATACTTAGTCTCACGAGCTTTTTGTTGCAAGTTCGAAATCGTCCTAGAGAAAGTCATCAATTGTTCCTGTTTTCTCTCTTGACGTCCTAAGCCCAACCTGTACAAGAGTCTCATCATACGCATGGAATCGCGGACCGGATAGTCTCTTGCGAATTGCATGTACGGTTCGATGGTCGAGTCACCGGCATTAAGTGAATCGATGAGCTTCTGCAAGCCCTCTTTGAAGATGGGCGGTGCTGTCTCGATAGATTTACCGATGGCCACAGGGACCGTGTAGTGCTGGATTAGGATTTCCAAGCCTTTCAAGTAATATGGCAATTGGACGTCGATTTCGTGCATGTGTTTGTTGCGGTAACTCTTCAAATCTAAATATGGCAATTTGAAGACGACACCCGCGATCAATATGGCAAAGATGACCGTTATGTAACTCATGTCGGCGATGAGCATGAACATCGAGAAAGCGAATACTAAAAGGGCATTCCTTATCCTCTTGTTGTACATCGCATTTATATCGATATCGCTGCCATAACGGGCTTTTACTAAGAAGTCGTAGTCGCTTTCTTTGAGTTTCAACAATACTCCTTGGTAGTCGTTTACGAATTTACTAGTACTTACGATACCGGAGTATTCGCAGACGAAGAAGATAACGACTGCACAAATCAATATTTCTATATACATAACATTATCTCCTCTCTACTCTGCACTTACGTCTTCGTTGTAGAATTTCGTTCCCGACAACAAGAAGTAAGAGTTTATCCAAATAATTGCGTGTAAGATAATCTGGATATACCAAAGATTGATCATCTTGATGTAAGATGCTTGACCTAATAGGAATTGCATCAACATGACGAGCAGGTATAGCGCTAGACCATACATGACGAATTTCTTATAGAAAGCCGCTCTATCCATCTTATCGCGGTAGACACCTTCGACGAGCATATCGATATCCTGCATCATGTTTTCCAAAGATTCACCGGAGTCTTTAGCACCTTCATTGGTAATCTGTAAGAAGAGCTGATGCATGTTTTTGACCATGTAGTATGGGTATTTGTCGCTCATGAACTTGAGAGCTTCGTCGATAGTACCGTTCGCATAAGACATATCTATCATCGTCGATACGTCACCTTTGATAGGTTCTTCTAAGATACCACTCTCTCTTACTCCCTCTAGGGATTTGACGAAAGATTGGCTCGTATTGAATTCCATGATGACGTTCGTACAATATATCTGTATTTCTTCGAATATGTACTCGTTATATATCCTTTTATAGCGCAGGTAGCTTACATATGGTATGAAAGCTATCGCTATGACGGCATAGACTATCGCCCAGAGAAGCGAATAGAAGTACAAGAACGCTATAGCGGCAGCTACACCGCCGAATAAGAATATTTGGACGATATACTGTTTGACGGTAAAGTCTTGTCCCAACTCTTTCGCCTTCTCTTTGACGACGCGGAAGCTATAAGGTGCATATTTTTCATATACCGTATTAGCCATGCCGGTAAAATATTTGTATGGAGCATTTCCTGGATTCTTTCTATACATGAATATAAATAGTCCAGTTATTATGAGTATAACTAATTCCATTTATCATGCACCTCCTACTGTTTCTTCTTGATTCAATCTGAACGTATCTTCGGGCAAGTTTACACCTTGAATCGCGACATAATCGAGTAAGTGTTTAGTCGGATTTTTAAGCGAGATGTGTCCGTCGAGCGTCTTTCTGTAGATGACGTTCTGTTTAGCTTCATTGGTGTCGTCTTCGACGTAGAATTCGCACACTTCCAATATTTCGCGTTGGAAGCGGCCCAATTCTTTGCTGTAGTAACCTTTGACGTAGATAGCGAGCTGGACATAGCGGTAGATAGTTCGCAAGAACTGTTCGACGTCCTGTGAACCTTCCATAAGGGCGTACATACGCATAGGAACGCTCGCCGCTTTATCGGAGTGGATAGTCGATAAGATGTTGTGTCCAGAAGATATCGAGTTACGAACGGCCATGACGGCTTCGGCACTACGAACCTCGGATAGAAGAATCCACTGTGGGTTCTGTCTCATGCAACCTTCCAACAAATCGGAGTAGGATGCGACGTTATTGGTCTTCATCGCTACTATGTCGCGATGTGGATAAATCTTGTCGAGGTGCAGTTCTAGAGTATCCTCTATCGTGATAATCTTTTCATTTTCTTTGATGTGGCTAGCTAAGTATTTGACCAGCTCGGTTTTACCTGAACCGGTCTCACCGCAGACGATTATGTTGCAGTGGCCTTCGACACACTTCATCAAGAAGTCGTGCATCTGAAGGGATACGTAACCTTCGTCTAAGAGCTTTTTCTTATTGAGCCTTATCTTCGCCGGAGTTTTACGCAAAACGCAAGCTATTCCGTTGGTCGCTATGGACTCGTGAATGAAGTTCATACGCAGTTCAGAGGACTCCGCGTCGAGTAATGGGTGGGCCATGTTGAAGGTCTTACCCATTACGTTCGAACACTGGAAGGCCAGCTTTTCCATCAAAGCGTTGTTTATCTCCGGTCTTTCTACTTTGAAGATACCGCGCGATAAAGTCTTGAGGTGTATCTGTCCGTCGTTACTATAAGATACGTCGGTGACGTCGTCGTCATCTAGGAATTCTTGAAGAGGTCCAAAGTCTAGTTGGGAAAATATTGCCTCATTCATTCTTCATTCCTCCTATCATTGATTGTTGTTTGGTGTATTTGGGTTAGCGTTTGGGTCGTTACTTTCTCCGCCGTTGTTGTCGTTTGGATTGCTCGGATTGTTGCCGTTATCGCCATTGTTGTCGTCGTTGTTGTCGGCAAGTTTACATTCGGCAATACCAGTAGATGTCATCAAGCACTCGTCTGGGATATCTTCGGTCTGTTTTTCGATCAATTCTTTCAACCAACCGCTGCTGATGAGTGTTGCACCTGGGTCAGCTGAGTAGTTATTGTTCTTTGGAACGATGTCGATCTGTAATCCCAAGTATTCTGCCTTACGTAGAAGTAAGAATAAATCTTCCGGTACAGCGAAGAGAATCTGTGATGGTTCTCTAGTCTCGACTGTCGTTTCGAAGACGTTTCTGCCATCTTCGTCTTTGACCGCTAAGACTTTAATGCTCTGGATGAACTTACCATAGACTAGAAGTCCGTTTTCTGCTTCAGTCTTCAAGAAGAGATCGATATAATCGCCTGGGAAGACCGAGTTCGAATAAGTCGATTCGAAAGTAGCCTTTAATGGATAGATTTCGTAGCCATCTGGAATATCGTCGAATGACGAATCTGGCATCTCTTCACTAGTCATTGTCATGTTTTCATAGAAATAGCTATTTTCTTGAATCTCAGTAGCGTAGCTGACGTATTTACCTACGACGTCGCTACAGTTTTGAATCATGTTATTGGTTTTGGCTGAAGATAGCACCTTTACTGTCGATACCATCTCGTCTGTGATCTGTGTCCTTGCTGGTATTACTTGTCTGGCATAGCAAACGTATGTAGTCGTAACGGCACTTTTAACTCTCCAGTTATAGAAGCCATAAAGGACGACTGTACATATGATGATTGCTATTAGTGTTACGGTGTTTTTGTTCGATAAGAATCTTTTCACCATTGTTCCTACATTACCCATATTCATTCCTCCTTAATTAAATATAGTTGGGTCTTCGTACGAATACATCTCTAGAATCGCATCAAGTCTGTTTTTGATGTCGAAGTCTGTACCCGTGCTCTGTATTAAAATCTGTGTCGAGTATGTCGATACTTCCACAGTTATCTTGGGTGGACTCTCATAAATATCGTAAAACGATACTTTTGAGGTCTTGTTTATTGTTATGACGTCGGAATAACGTCGGATGAAATTTTCCATAAACTTTTCACTATTTATGCGCAGGTCTCCGTACTTTCTATAATAGGCATAGTCTACCGACTCCATCATAGAAGCTTCGGAAATCTCTTTTAGCATGTAATAGTTTTGTTCGCTGGTCGTCGTCATATCGGTTACTAAGATGACGACTGCAATCATGATGAGGCCCAGTACGATAAACCACCAGGCCCATACGCTTTCTTTCACGTCGCGTTACCCCCTTCCGTCGATAGAGTTTTGTTTATTTTTGAGCTTTTGTCTATTGGCTAGGAAATCGGAATCGCTGTAACCGTCAGCGCCCAAATAACCATAGGTAGTCTCGAATATACTCGAACAAGATTCTAAGCCCGAACGACGCTCTCCATAACCTCCCGATAAGCAATTTAGGAAGTTACTGTTACAGTGGTATCCGCCTTGGTCATAGTCGTCACATACCAAGTCCCAATCGGCATAGCCGTCGTCGTTTCTGTTTTGACGAGCGTTATATTTTCTGATGTCGGCCATAACCGTCGGAGTGAGTCTGAAGACGAATCTATCGGTCGTGCTGCCGTCGGTAAGTGCCATGTAATCGCTCGAGAGCTCCTCCACTTTCTCTTTGACTTGTGAACCCTTCTCGTCGCTCCAGTTATAACCTAAAACGCGGCCAAGTGGGTTGATGTTCGAGTCATCGATAGTTCTATAGAAGAAGTTGAAACGCTTGTCTTTTGGACCAGGACCAGGTATGTATATATCGTTGATGACGTCGTAATTGCAGACGTAGTTTTCGCCGTCGTTTAGTGCTTTCTCGTTGAACCTATCTTCGAAAGTGTCGTCGGGGTTGTTGCTCGCAATCTGCGGGTCGCGGTCGCCTCGACGCAAATCGTCTTTGACATCTTTTATCGTCAAGCGATATGGATAAGTACCTGCTAATGTATTGATGTTGACCGGTACGGCTTCATCATCCAGTTCTAGATGTTTCTTATTGCCCTCTGGCCTATTTATCGAACGACCATCAGGTACGCTAGTGTATAGCTTCGGCAAGTGATATTCGTATGAAATCTCCTCTGTCCTACTCAGGTAAGCACTCGTATAGAACTCGGTAGCTAAGCCGTCCTCGGACATGCTACAAGAAGTTCCTGTACAGTTCAATATATCGCGCGGTGTAGAATTTAATCCCTTTTGACCTGTCGTCGACTGCTTTGCACCTCCCGTGTACTGGGCATCTACTTCTTCGCCTTTGGCCCAATAAGCTGTCTCGGTGTCGGGATAAGTGGTATAACCATCGCCATCGCCGATGACGTCGTCCGTTCCGTATTCGTATTTATAAGTCGTATTGTCATCGCGCGGATTGAACGATTTTCTATCTTCGTCGTCGTAGTTGAACGTAACTTCTGGTCGGAAGCCGAACTTGTATCTGTCGTAGCTAGTCGTCGGAGATTTTTGGAAAACAGGTCCTTCGCTCGTTTCGTTTTCTCCGCCGGTGTGAGACATATTGATAGTTTGGTCTGTCCAGTTGAAGCAGGTGTTATATCTATTGATAATCTCTTCATAGCGGGTATGATATTCCATGTATTTACCCCAATGCATCCGAGTGTTATTCAATGTATCTTCAATAGTTAAATCTATTCCTTCTGTATATGTCGTACCGCCTTCACTACAAGGAGAAGAAGCAATCCAATCACCTGAATCTCCCGGCCAAGCGTTCTCTAGGTCGTTTAGAGGCCTTCCCGTCGCCCTATCGCGTCTATTTATCTTCCAGCTTTCGTACATTACATAGTGTTCCTCGCCACCAGTCGAGCACGTTTCGACTTCGCGGGTATATTCTCCCATCTCGTCCTTTTTGGTAGTCTTGATAGACCTAGCATAAGCATCGATGCTCATACCACCAGTCGTTCTTTCGAACGAAGGATCTGACGATTCGGCGAGATCACACTCCGGCACGGCTTCGTGGTACTCGTATTTAGCTCTTCCAGAAGAGGCATCGGAACCAATCGTATAGTGTTGGACGATGTAATCTTTCTCAGGAGGGTCGGCAAGACAAGCTGCATCGGTCGGAGCACACTTCGCTGTACACGTCTTCCTCTCTTCGTAATAGTAGACATCTTTAGAAGTGTCTATTACCGGTTTAGGTTGAGAACTGTAGAAGTTGTAATGATCTAAGTAATCTTGCCATGCGTTATATTCTTTTGGCATCACGGCTTCTAATTCTTTCAAGTCGGCTTCGAATTTATCGTTATCGACTTTGCTCGTGACGCATGTACGTTTAGCAGTAATCTTAGGTATGTAGTTATCGAGTAGGAAGTACTGACCAGCAGCGGTCTGTTTACTGCCAGGTAATTCGATATCCAAATCGTCTTTACAAGCAACTGTACAGTAGTCGTTGGTCTCTTCCGATTCTATAATCGTAAATCCAGATTCTGTTCCATGCACTAAAGTACAGGCAGCTTTGTCGTCATTTTCGTGGAAGACGACGTGTGTGCCTTGGTCGTTATCCAAGCAGACGGCCGATTCGACGCTGTCTTCACAGTTTGGCGTATCGCTCGGACATAGTGTGATTTGGTATACAGCTGGGTGTAATAGTTGTCCGGCAGCTGTTTGGACGGCCATAACGTTGTTATTTTGTAGCGACCTTCGTCCTTCTGGATGAGCTTGGAAATATCTGTCGATGGTAAATTCGTATCCGAGGCCACTCGACGCGGCCGTACGCTGCATCTTGAGCGGCAAGTCGCCATTCGGGGTGACGTCCAAGTCTACTGAAGCTCGCATATACGAACTGATAGGCTCGGTTAGAACGCTAGATGCGTGACATTCACCGTTCGATTCGTCACACCACTCGATAGGTTTTATGTAGTAATTGTTGCCCTCTTTGTAGTAACTGTTGCTACCACTTTGAGCAAGCATATATTTTTGATAGTACCACTCGAGGTTTTTCTTAGTAATCTGTAATACTCCACCTTCAGTAGCAACTTCGCTGTTGTTGTTTATGCCGAGCTCTTTTAAGATGTCGGCGTCGCCAAATTTCGTTCCCGAACCGGAGTTATGCATCCAACCGTTATAAGAGTTGTTTACTCCCGCTAGGAAGAAATAGTAGAAATAGTATATCTTACCAGTATCGGTACATACAGCCGGTGCAGGTATCTCCGGCGTTTCAGTGCTCTGCGTGCTTATGATGATGCTTCCCTCAAAGTTAATCCAAGAAGCTGGGGCATAAGCCGTAGCAGCACTTCCAGGAGAACCATCGGTATTTACCTTTAATGGGTAGATGTTTATCTGTCCTGCTCCAGTACTGTCACAGTTCTCAGCACCTCCACGGCAGGCGCGTTCAACTACTTCGCCGATTTCGTAACTCTTACCGTGTTGGAAGTAAGTACGAGATTTCTTAGCTATGTCGTTTCCACCGGCTGGCGATGAGCAGTACAGTCCATTAGTTCCCGTAAGACGGGCTTTACTTACGACCATCTTGGCCTGACTTTGAAAGCCTGATACGTTGATGCTCAACTCTTTTCCTTCTTTCGAAGTACCGGAGTAGTTTTTGACGGTTTCGCTAACCACTTTTAGAGCAGCAGTGACGTCTTTATAGGCATCCGATATCGTATTGCGGGGACTGGTGTGAGTGAATTTCATCATGACGTGATATTTTTTACCAGTCTCCAAAGTCGATAAGTCGTATGTCGCTTTGAAACCGCCTTGTAGTATTGGGGATGTATCGCCGTGAACGTTGTCGGTGACTTTAGGCGTCGTATGAATACAATATCCTCCATTGGTATTTGGATTATAAGCTGTCCTTATACAGTTCCAATAGGTGTAGTCGTAAAACTTAGGCGCAGTTCCACACGACGAACCGGCACATTTAGAACCGGCATCGGCATATTGGACGGTCATCGGAATATCCGTTCCCCCACCCTCTGGACGAAGGATGAAGTCGACTTTTCCAGTCGAGCCCAAAAGCGTATCCAAACGCGAGCTGAAAGCCCAACCGTAAATCGCCAAGGTGTCTCCTTCCATATCGACTTTGGTGAGGTCGTAGATGAGAGCTTGCTTGCTATCCGTAGTGCTTCCCGTCGTGAACTCAGCTGAGTCGTAGAACGGATTGGCTCGCGAGCAGTCGTCTGGGCCACTTCCCAAAGGAGCAGCCGCGACAGACGCGATTCCTATTACGCTTAAAGAGATAAGAGAGAATAATATGCTAAAAGTCTTTTTCATTATCTCGCCTCCTTTTAATCACAATAGCAATCGCGATGGCCAAAATGACTATCAGAACTACTAATATGATAATCAATCTTTTGTTAATCTTATTTTGAGGAGTCGCATTTTGGTTGCTGGCTAAATTCTCATAGGTGCCGTCGAACCAAGGGTCTTTATCACAATTTTTGTTTATACCACAGTAGAGTTTATAAAGCGGTACTCTGATTTCCATCGTCTTGATGGACGTCTTACACGTATAAGGCATGAATTCGAGCTTGTAAACCCCACCTTGCAGCGTAGCTGCGTCGGTCGGTTTGATTAAAACCGTCTGCCCCTCGTCGGAAGTGATGACGACGCGGTAGCCATCCGGCAGATTCGGAACTTGTAAACCGAAGCGGCCCTCTAGTCTATCGCCAGCCATATCGACGACATCGGCGACATATTTCAAATCGTAAGATACATTTTTTAAGTCGAGTTTGCCCTGTTCGATGACGGTGCTCTTACAATCATCTCCCGGCATAGCATAGACCATGCATGGCACGAGCATTAAAGTGAGTACTAATAAAAGCTTTTTCATAGTTTCCACCCCTTTTTCTTGCTGCGGTATTTGATGAAAACGATGATAGCGACGACTACGACTGCTACTCCGAAGAAAATCAACGTATAGGTTTTCCAATTATCTTTTAGCAACTGCCAGAATGTAGCTCTATCTTCCTTATCCGCACGGTCGGGATTGTTTAGCTCATTGTTAACTTTTATCTTGTTCAAGAAGTCGTCAGTTCCCTTGACACTTATCTCGGTTCCTATGAACCTCTGACAATAGTAGTTGGAACTGTTGCTACAATAAGTGTATTCGCTGTAGGCGTTATAGCGCGGTTTAGTCTGTTTTATCGTCCTTAATGTCGTTCCTGGGCATTCGCTGTTGGCCGACTTGACGACGAAATTGTAGTTATATATCTCGCCGAAGTTCTCATCCGTGAAGGTATACGTTCCTTCGACAGTATCGCGGTAGTAGACGCTCTTAGTTCGTTGGTTACCATCGGTCGAATCTATCTGGACATAGATGTCCTCGGTTATGTTATATATCGAATACTCGAAAACGTAATTAGGCACTTTATAGGTGGTTCTATTGTTATCGACTACTAGTTCTTTTTCTTCGCTGTAGTCTTTTATTTCGTAGCTTATTTTGATGTGGTTAGCGGCCGTCGCTAGCTCTTTTTTGGTAGTGCCAGAACAAGTCGATCTAGCAGCATCTACAGAAGAGACTCCCACGAATAAAAGGCACGTGAATATGAATATGTATCTTATGTATTTCATCTATAGTCACCTACTCTAATAACGATTATAACATATCGCTTCAAATTTTTAAAGCAAAAATGGAGATTATATGTTAAAATGTTTTTAAGGTGATAGTCATGGAGATAAAAAAATATTTAAGACCGTTTCTTTTTATATTGGGGTACGTATTTTTACCAGTAGTTTTCGCGTATATTCTGGAAATCGTGAGAATTCCAAAGCTTTTAGGTAAAGATATTACGCTCGTCTTAGCGTATTTATGTACGTTAGCACTATACATCTATATATATAGAAAAGAATTTAAAAGTCAGTTGAGGGACGCATATATAAATAAAAGTAAATATTTAAAAGTCGCTTTGAAATATTGGTTTATCGGCTTTCTAGCGATGATGCTTGCCAATTACATCGTATCGATTTTAATCTTGGGCGATATCGCTCCCAATGAATCCGCGAACCGGACGATGATGCATGAGTACCCTATCTATATGGTTACGTGTATGTGTATAATAGGACCCATGTTAGAAGAGATATCTTTTAGATTGGGATTTAAAGGTTTATTTAAAACAAAAAAGAGCTTTGTGCTCTTTACTGGCATTCTATTCGCACTCGCACACGTCGTATTATCGCTTCAATCGCCGAGCGATCTGTTGTACGTCATCCCCTATTCGACTTTGGGTATAGCGTTTGGAACGATATATTACGATACGGATAATATATTAGCGAGCACGTTTGCCCACATGTTACACAACAGTTTGACGATTTTAGCTATCGTCGCAGTATTGTAAAAGAGGTGTAAAGAAATGAAAAAGAACGAAAAGAAAAATGAGGCAGTTGAGAAGCCGAAGAGAACTTTTATATTCTATGTAGCGATTACTATATTGATAGGTTCTCTCTTTTATATTTATGCCCGCTATGTGGGGACGGAAGGGATAAAGGTAAAAGAATACAACATCGTAAACGACAACATCCCCTCTTCTTTCGACGGCGTGTCTATCGTCCAGTTCTCAGATTTAGAGCTCGGTACTACTTTTCAGATTGACGATTTGGAGAAATTGGTCGATAAGATAAACTCATATAACCCAGATATAGTTGTATTCACGGGCGACATCGTCTCTCCAGATGGAGATATGAGCGAAGAAGACGTCGAGAAAATCGGAGGTCTGTTCGGAAAAATCGATGCCCTTTTAGGCAAGTATGCGGTGCGCGGCGACGACGACCAGAACGATGCCGTCTTCAATAACGTCATGAAGGAAGGACATTTCATAAATGTCTCCAATTCATATGAACTCGTCTATCACAAAGGACTTACCCCTATCGTCATCTATGGACTCGATTCTTTGAATGCAGGGGCACAAGACTTTACGACGGCATTTTCTTATCCCAATCCGAATGAAGATGTGACCTATATGGCGACTTATCGCATACTATTAGTTCACGAACCGGATACGATAGAACTCTTGGACGACTATAACATCTCACTGATGCTCGCGGGGCATTCTCACAACAGCGAGATAAACATCCCCTACATCAGAGATATGTACAGCACCGAAGGAGCGAAGAAGTACTATAGCGATTACTACAAAGTGGGAAGCACAGACCTCTACATCTCTTCGGGATTAGGTACATCGAAATATAGAATGAGATTTTTGTCTAAACCGTCTTTTTCCATCTATAGACTATATGCAGAATAAAATTTCTTGGCATTAGCCTATTCAATAGAAATTCTCTTTTCATAATCTATAGTGAGGAGAGTATTTTATGAATAATGGCTACAACTATTACGTGGTTAGAGATGACGATAGATTTTGGGCACCTTTTCTCTTGGGGGGATTAGGAGGAGCAGCCATCGTCGGCTTATCGCGACCAAGACCTGTATATGTCAACCAACCACCTTATTATCCACCTAGACCTTATCCTTATCCATACGGAGGCGGATATAGCTATGGAGGCGCTAATTACAACTACTACTATTAGTGGTTGTTTTTAATGCGAGACCGAAGAGGATGAAATAACTCAAGAGACTCGAACCACCATAAGACAAGAATGGCAAAGTGATACCCGTTATGGGCGTAAGTCCTAAGTTCATCAAAATGTGCTCGAATACTTGAAAGCTCATCATAAAGAGGATACCCATGACTAAGCATTTATCGGTGCTATCTTTGGTAGAAGATGCTATTTTATACAGTTTATAGAGAACCCATATATATAGTGTGACTATCAGGATGCCGACTAAATAACCGAAATTGCAAATCGATAAGGCAAAGACGAAGTCGGTAGTAGCTTCGGGAATGTATATCTTCTTTGAAGTAAGACCGAAGCCAAATAACCCACTCGAACCGATGCCGATGAGGGCTTGTTCCAACTGATACGAAGAGGAATTTTTAAAGCTTAAAAGGCGGTCCATGCGATAGAAAAACGAGACTCCGAAAAGTTCTGTGAACAATTCGCCGTTTAGGAAATAGAGACTGAAGAATAATGCTAAGAAAGTGATGCCAAGCGACAATATAAAAAAGGTATATCTTTTAGGAATGCTGCTCGTTAAGACCATGCCTAAGGCTAAGAGCATATACATGAGAACGACTCCAGTATCCGGCTCTAAGAAAATCAGTATGGAGGGAATAAATGTTATAAAACAGGCCTTTAGAAAGAGTTGAAAATGGTTTTTAGACTTATGACCCAAGACGGTAGCTAAATAAAGAGCAAAGAGCGGTTTGACTAGTTCGGATGGTTGAAAGGATATGGGACCGATTTTAAACCAAGAGGTCGCTCCGTTGACATTTCTTCCGAAGAAAAGGACCAGTAACAATAAACAGTTACCTAGCCAATAGAAAAGACGCGCATGTCTCTTTAAAAATTTGGTATTAGCTTGGTAAGTCAAGAACATAGCTATGAAGCCGACGACTATCCATAGAAGCTCTCGAGCTAAAGCTTTAGAATATAGCTTCGTCGTGAAAGATGCTCCATACATGTTTAAAACGCTCAATAATAGGAGTATCGATACGGGTATCATAATGGTAAAGTTTTTAATAGATATGCTCTTTTTCATATTCTTATTATTGGCAAAAATAATATATTTATTATAGGAGGTATAATAAAATTGAAAGATTTACCTAAAGTATTTGCTAATCGAATCGATAAGGACATCAACAACAATAGGTCTTACAGCTATGGCAAGTTGGAAAACGAAGTACAGCGGAGAGACGATGCTATGGTGAATGAAAAGATAAATAAGCTATTTAAAAGCGATTCTAATATCTATTCGATAGATTGTCTGATAAAGTTCGAGTCTAACGAGGAAAAGTATACCATCATAGGAAAGACCAGTAACAACTTAGTCACTAAAAGCCAAAAGTTAATTCCTATTCGCGATATTTATGATATCGATTTAGCCTAGGAAAAATGAGAAGATTGGATTCTTCTCATTTTTTTGGCAATAATCTCAACTGTTTAGCAGGTTCTTCCATCGTAGTCTCGATTTCGTCGCTTAGACAAGTTATACCGTCGTCGTAAGTATAGTCGGTTTTGGGCATCGACATGCTTTTGCCGCATGTATCGCAGGTCAAGTATCTGTATTGGCGATCGGACGAATAAACCGTGTCGCACTCCTCTACTTTTTTGGTAGTCTCTTTTTCTAGACAGTCGGGACATATTTTGACCGTTTCGACGATGTGTTCCATGTCGAAGACACAGACATCTCTTTCGGGGTCCTCTCTGTAGATTCTCTGTCCAATCGTGAAATAATTGTGTCTTCTTTGTTCATGAGCACCACAGTCGATACATATCCTTCTTTCGTATGTGTCATCTACGGCATACCAAGACATGAAGCGGTGATGGACGTGGGAAGTAAACCCGTCTCTAGTCCTTTGTAGGCCGGAGTAAGCTTCGAAGTCGTTCATGTGGCCAATTCCTAGAGAAACGATGAAAGCTCCAATGGCAAACTTGATTGAACGCACGAGTCTCTTGCGAGCTTTGGTCAATCCGGCATATTCGCTATATTTGTCATCTTCATACATAGTAATCTTCTCCTTTTGTGCTTATATTATAAGAGATTTTTTAAAAATGGCAAGAAAAAAGTAAACTTTTAGAGTTTACTAGTCGTTTCTTCTTCTCTTCTTGCGAGCGTTTCTAATCAT
>CAZXXI010000008.1:0-2026 GCA_964644815.1 uncultured Muribaculaceae bacterium | reverse complement strand
TTCCTTTTTCTCTTCGCGTCTTTTTACACCGGGCTTAGTATAGCACTTGTGTTTTTTAAGTTCAGAAGGGACACCGCTGCGAGCAAATTTAACTTTAAATTTCTTCAAAGCCTTATCAACATCGCCATTTACCACTACTTTTGTCATTTAAAATCCCTCCTTCCGTTGTTCTATAAAGATTATATCACTATAATTCGCTATATTGCAACAAAAAAACGCCTAATATGACGAATTTTTGTAGAATTTTAAGGCATTTCTCCCCTTTCGATTTTTTCTAAGATGTCTTCGATTGCTGTGCCCTTTTTTCTTTCGTCTAACAAGAACTCTTTGATTTCATCGGGGTCTCTATCGAGTATCCACGGATTTCCCTGCAATAATTCGTCGAAATCGTTGATTCCTATCGCTATTAGTGCTTTAGCTATATCGACGATAGAACTCGGAATGTTTGTCAAATAGAAGGGATTGGCATAGATGACTTCGCTGATGGTGTTACTAGAACACTTGAGTTTTTTTAGGATATCTATCATCTCTTCGATTTCTTCGTCATCTAAATCTTTTATCATGGGGTTCATTTCGAGGACGTCGATTACTTCTTGGTCGTTTAAATAAGAACTCAATATGTCCATTGTTCATGTGCTCCTTTGCTATTTATAAAGTCTAGTAGTTCGCCCTTGGACACTCCATATATGGATTCGAATTGGCTAGATGATAGGAAAAGAATTTTGCCGTTTATGGCTTCGCTAGGATGGTTTTTAGACATCAAGTACCTATAGCGGGCTTTGGTGAGTTGATAGCTCTGTCCTAAATAATGGGGATGCTCTAGGATGAAGTTTTTTAATCCTAAGGACATGAGATAGGCAAACTTCTTTTCGAAGTGAGAGGCCATATTTCTAAACAGATTGGGGAAAGCGACGCATAGGGAGATGACTTCACTCTTTTCTAGATATGTCGACAAGAATTTTATTCTTTCTTCTATGGTGTTGGCGTTTACGAGTAATACTTGGGGAATCTTAGAGCTCATCTGGACGATGTCTACAGGAGTGAAACCAAAACTCTCGAAATCGTCGAATTTGCTATAGAGGTAAACCGAGGTGAGGCTTAGGAAAACAGGAAATTTCTTGGCCATGGCTAGGAGCATGTTTCTAGAAAAGCCGTAGCTTTCGAGGGAAGCAAATTTATCCTCTAAAAGTTCTAGATCCAACGTCAGAATCTTTGGATAAGACTTTATTATTTTGAGCGCTTCTCTATCGGTAAAACCGAGGTCTGTTAGACATTTAATCCTACGAGCAAGCACTTTATATGGGACACATAAGAGGTCGGGTTCGCGCGCGGTAATCTCTATTATTCTTTTCTTAGAAAGGCCCAGAATCTCAAACTCTACTATGTTCTGGCCCAGACAATGGAAAAAAATCTCTTCGCTTAGGCTTTCGTTGTTGGGGTTGTTCAGTATGGAGTCAATTTCTTCTTCTTTATATCCATAACTCAATAAATAACTTTTAATCATAAATCAAATACTCCCTCATTTGTAAAAGTATTTTAGCACATCTCAGAGCTTTAGTCGACTACTTTTAAAACAAAAGCCCCATACTGTGTATGAGACTTTAGGTTAATAATTGGAGTTATACTTGTGTTCCCTTTACTACATTAGAATTGGAACTTTTAGTAGCAATCATTTTATCTACTAGACTTGATGCATCAGCTGTATAATTTACTGTTATTTGTCCACTGGTTGTCGATGCATAATTGAACATATAAGTATAAGCAGTACATTTAGTTCCTCTTACCGTTATAGTTGTTGTTAATTTATAGCATCCGCGGAACATACTAGACATATCAGTTACATTACTTGTATCAAAGTTACTTAAATTCAATATTGTCAATTTACCACAGCCATAGAACATATAACTCATACCAGTTACATTACTTGTATCAAAATTGCTTACATCTAACGTTGTTAAATTGCTACAACTACGGAACATACTAGACATATCAGTTACATTACTTGTATCAAAGTTACTTAAATTCA
>CAZXXI010000007.1:0-18571 GCA_964644815.1 uncultured Muribaculaceae bacterium | reverse complement strand
ATGATAAGAGATGGATGTTTAGATGGCAATTTTAAAGATATGAATGATTCTTTAGCCAACTTATTGAAAGGAAAAAATCGATGAAGAAAAATAAAAAATTAGTAGTAGTCTTTCTGGTCCTTATGACACTCACTACTGGATGTACAAAATATTTGTCGGATGATAATAAGAAGCAGATAAAAAATGAAGTAACCGGTCAGGCTCTGACATCGAACATTTTGTGTTTGCCAGAGGATGAAGAACTGAGAAAACTATATGAAGAAAATAAAGAGAATATGGCAGTTGACTACGATTCTCTTAAAGCTTGTTCGGAATATAAGCCCGGCGACTTAAAATACAACGGACTATGGGAAAGTCTTTTTGTCAAGCCACTAGCTTATATCATCGTCAAGCTGGGATTGCTCGTGAACAACTACGGTCTATCAGTAATAATTTTAGGTATTTTGATAAGATTGATTTTATTGCCTTTTACCAAAAAGACAATGATGCAATCTGAAAACATGAAAAAAGCCCAACCCGAGTTGCAAGCAATTCAAAGGAGATATGGCAATACTAAAGACCAAGCTATGGCTATGCAGATGAGTCAGGAAATGATGATGGTGTATAAAAAATACAATATAAGTCCGGCAAGCGGTTGCTTAGTATCTTTTATACAAATACCTATACTATTTGCTTTCTTAGAAGCAATCAATAGAGTACCAGCTATTTTTGAAGGAAATTTCTTGTCGTTACAATTAGGAACTTCACCATTTGTCGGGATAAAGAACGGTAATTTCCTATATGTCGTTTTGATAGCGCTCATCATACTGACTACTTACTTTTCTTACAAAAACTCGATGGGAGCGACAAAGACTGGAAATGCTGAACAAGATAAACAGATGGAAATGATGATGAAGTTTATGATAGTATTCATCTCCATTGCATCGTTTAGTTTACCTACTGCACTTGCATTATATTGGATAGTCACTAATGGATTTATGATTGTCCAAAATGCCATTTTAAAAAGGCCAATAAAAGTTGGAAATGAAAAGTCTAAAGATAAAAATGTTAAAAAGGGCAACTATAAGAGTATAAAGAGTAAAGATAAAAGGTAAGAGAGGAAGAAATGTAGTATGGAAGTAAAGAAGTTTTCAGGAAAGGATTACGACAGTGTTTTAAAGGAAGCCCTAGAAACTCTCGGTATAACAGAAGAAGAAGCTATAATTACTAGCGAAGAGAAGAAACAAGGTTTGTTTAAGGGAAATCTCGTAGAAGTAACTGTAACTCCTTTGACTGATGTGTTAGAATTTATCAAAAATTTTTTGAGCGATTTATTGGAAGAAATGAAACTCGAAGTGTCGTTTGAAACAAAAATTAGAGACGGTCAATTGCAAATCAAAATGTATTCAAATGATAATCCAATATTGATTGGTCATGGCGGGAAAAATTTAGCAGCACTTCAAACTGTCATTAGAAGTGTTGTAAAAAATACTTTTGGAAAATCCCCATATATATCATTGGATGTAGAGAACTATAAAGATAAACAACTCATGTATCTCGAGAAAACGGCAAAGAGAATAGCGCGCGAAGTATCCTCTACAAAAGTTGCTGTCGAACTCGACAATATGAATTCATATGAGAGGTTAATCGTACACAACGCAATAAGCGAATTTCCTGACGTATATACAGAGAGCGTCGGCGAGGAACCTAACAGACATGTCGTTATTAAACCAAAGAAAGACTAATCGCTAGTCTTTTTTAAGTATCTAAATAAGTCGAAGGTGAGGTAAATTTTAAAAAGGGAGTTGGCAGTCTTTTATTATCGAATGAAATCTGTTATAATAAGGCGAGCAAAGGAGGGGTCCATCATGGAGGAGACGATTGCCGCAATAAGTACGCCTATCGGAGTAGGTGGTATTTCTATCATAAGAATAAGTGGAGAGAACTCTATAAAGATAGTTAACTCTATATTTAAAGGAAGAGATTTGACCACTGTTCCATCGCATACGATTCACTATGGTCACATATTTTACGAAGGAAGAATTATAGATGAAGTATTAGTCTCTGTGATGAGAGCTCCTAAGACTTATACAACCGAAGATGTCGTCGAAATCAATTTACATGGGGGTTTGGCTACTACAAATAAAGTTTTAGAAATACTCTTGTGTTTAGGTTGCCGCCAAGCTGAACCAGGGGAATTTACCAAGAGAGCTTTTTTGAACGGACGTATAGATTTGGTGAAGGCTGAAGCTGTAGAGGATGTCATAAATGCCGAAAGTGAACTGGCAAGAAATATGTCCATAAATCAACTCACCGGTAAGTTATCACTATTAATAAGAGAAATGAAGGAAGAATTAATAGCCTTAGAGGCGAATATCGAAGTGAATATCGATTATCCAGAATATGAAGATATCGAAGATATGACCCTTTCTAAGGTGAGAGAAGCGTTAGATAAAATAAGCTCTAAATTGGATTTACTACTCAAAGAGAGTCAAAATGGTAAGATAATTAAAAACGGTATAACAGTGGCGCTCATCGGAAAACCGAATGTAGGAAAGAGCAGCATTTTGAATCACTTGTTAGAGGAAGATAAAGCTATCGTAACGGATGTTGCTGGGACGACGCGCGATATCGTTGAGGGAAAAATAATTTTACAAGGAACGACTATCAATTTTATCGATACGGCAGGTATTCGGGCAACCGATGATGTAGTAGAAAAGATAGGCGTCGAAAAGAGTATGACCCAGATAGAAGAGGCCGATTTGGTGGTATTAGTGCTCAGTGCTAGTGAAGTTCTTTCTACCGAAGAAAGTGAGCTCCTCGCCAAAGTACGCGATAAAAAGCACATCATTTTTGTCAACAAAAATGATTTAGAAAAAGAGTTAGAATTGCCAGGCGAAATGGATATAGTTTATGGCAATACGGTTACTTTAGATGGACTCGACGGTTTAAAAAAGAGAATAATCGAATTATTCGAATTGGAGGAATTGCCAAAGCGCGATTTTACGTATCTATCGAATGCCAGACAAAAAGCAACGATTACAAAAGTAAAAGAGGCGGTAGATTCAGCGGTTATTAGCATCGACGAGAGTGTCCCTGTCGACATAGTAGAAATAGATTTAAGAAATGCGAGATTGCATTTAGGAGAACTATTGGGAGAAGTTTATGATGATGAATTGATAGATGAACTTTTCTCTAGATTCTGTTTAGGGAAGTGAAAAAAGTGAAGTATGATGTAATAGTAGTCGGCGGTGGGCATGCCGGTATAGAAGCGTGTCATGCGACTAGTAAAATAGGATTTAAAACTTTATTAGTGACAGGAAATATTAAGAATATAGGAGATATGCCTTGTAACCCATCTATAGGTGGAACCTCAAAAGGTGTCATAGTAAGAGAAGTGGACGCCTTAGGTGGATTGATGGGAAAGATTGCCGATATGTCTTTATTGCAAATGAAAATGTTGAACGGAAGCAAGGGACCTGCAGTTCGCTGTCTTAGAGCTCAAGCTGATAAAGAATTATATCCTGCCAATATGCAGAAGACATTAATGGATATGCCAAATTTAACTATTCTTGAAGCGATAGTAGAGAATATAATAGTCACGGATGGCACAGTAGTAGGTGTCGAACTCGGTGATGGCGAAAAAGTAGAATGTAGGGAACTCATTTTAACTACTGGTACATACCTCAAAAGCGAAATTTTAAGAGGTAGTGAAAAACAACCGGAAGGACCACACGGCGAACGGAGAAGCAATCATCTTTCGGATAACTTAGCTCGCTTAGGTTTTCGCATAATAAGGTTGAAAACGGGAACACCTCCGCGAATAGATGCAAAAAGCGTCGATTTTTCTAAAATGAAAGAGGAGCTCGGAGATGATATACATTATTCTTTCAGTTTTGACAGCGTCAGCTCTTATGATGTACAAAAACAAGAGAAGTGTTATATGATTTACACAAATCAGAATACGCATCAGATTATCGAAGAAAATCTTTCTAAATCGAGCATGTACGGAGGATATGTGAGTGGAGTAGGACCACGGTATTGTCCAAGCATAGAAGATAAGATAGTGAAATTTAAAGACAAAGAGAGACACATTTTGTTTTTGGAACCTCAAAGTATGGAAAAAGGGAGTAAGTACTACGATGCACTATATCTACAGGGCTTTTCGACTTCGATGCCGATAGATGTCCAAGAGAAGATGGTGCACAGTCTTGAAGGTTTAGAAAGAGCAAAAATACTGGAATATGCCTATGCGATAGAATACGATGCGATAGACCCTTTGCAAGTCAAACCTTCTTTGGAGTCGAAGATTGTCGAAAACCTCTTTACGGCCGGGCAGATAAACGGTACGAGTGGATATGAAGAGGCAGCTGGTCAAGGAATAATAGCTGGTATAAATGCAGCTCGCAAATTGAAAGGGATGGAACCTTTGATTTTAAAGAGAAATGAAGCTTACATAGGCGTTCTCATCGATGACTTGGTCACCAAAGGTACGATAGAACCATATCGCATGTTGACTTCGCGGGCCGAATATAGGCTCATATTGAGACACGACAATGCCGACTTGAGGCTTAGGGACTACGGCTATGATTCTGGTCTCATCAGCAAAGAACAAAAAGATAGATTGGATGAAAAGAGAAAAAAAATCAGAGAATTGACCGATTATATAAAAACAGAGAAACTGAAAAAAAATGAAATTGGCACTTTGGTAGAAGCGGCAAAGACATCTAGCATTTACGATTTGATTAAAAGACCAGATGTCGATATGACTGAACTTTTTAAAGTTGTACCGAGGATTGTTGAATATGATAAAGAAGTCGTCGAGGAAGTAGTCATCGAAACTAAATATGAAGGATATATTGCCAAGACGTATAAAGATGCAGAAAAACTAACTAAATTGGAAAGCAAGCAGATTCCAGCCGATATCGATTACAGCAAAGTTCAAAACTTGGCCAGCGAAGCGAGACAAAAGCTGGAGACTATCAGACCGATTTCAATTGCTCAAGCGAGTCGCATCAGCGGAGTAAACCCATCCGATATTGCAATATTGGGCGTCTATCTAAAGAAAGAATATGGTAAAAATGAATAAAGAAGAGTTTGTACGTGCAGTTAAAAATATAGGAATCGATTTGTCTGAAAGGCAAATAGAACAGTTTGAAAAATATGCCAACTTTTTATTGAATTATAATAAAAAAACAAATTTAACGGCTATTAAGACGTTCGATGAAGTATACCTAAAGCACTTCTATGATTCTATCTTGTTATTTCAATATTTCGACTTTGCAAAAAAGAGAGTACTGGATGTCGGAACGGGAGCGGGCTTTCCTGGAGTCCCTTTAAAGATATGCCATCCAGATGTCGAGTTGGTACTTTTAGATGCCAACGGTAAAAAGACGACCTTTTTAGAACGATTAAAAGAAGAACTAGAAATCGATTATGCAGTCATACATGGTCGAGCGGAAGAATATATTTTAGAGGAAAGAGAAAACTTCGACGTCGTCGTTTCGCGTGCAGTGAGTACGATGAGCATTTTGGCCGAATTATGTCTTCCCTTCGTCCGAGTAGGTGGACACTTCATTCCATACAAAGGCTTGCTCGACGAAACCTTGGAAGAAGGAAAGTACGCGGTTGATATTTTAGGTGGCGAAGTTCAAAAGGTCATCTCCACGAAGTTACCTCAAAGCGACGCTAATAGAACTTTTGTCATAATCGAAAAAAAGTGTAAAACTCCTGCCGAATATCCTAGACGTTTTGATAAAATAACGAAAAAACCATTGCAAAAAAGATAATAATAAAGTAAAATTGTGATATGAATAAAAGAATAGAGTAAAGGGGCAATACTTATGAATGAACAAGTTCAGGAAATATTTGTCGAAGATATAATACCCAATAGATTTCAACCGCGTCTTACCTTTGATGAAAAAGCTCTCCAAGAGTTATCAGATTCGATAAAGGTACACGGAGTTATACAGCCACTAGTTTTGAGAAAAGTAGGCAACAAGTATGAAATTATAGCAGGAGAGAGAAGATATAAAGCTTCGTGTATGGCAGGATTAAAGAAAGTTCCTGCTATAGTACGCGAACTTACCGACAATGAGAGTGCAGAAATAGCGTTGATAGAGAATTTACAGAGAAAAAATTTATCGAGTGTCGAAGAAGCGCAGAGTTATAAAGCGCTTTTGGATAGAGGTTATTCTACACAGGAGGAATTAGCCCAAAAATTGGGAGTATCACAGCCGACGATAGCGAATAAACTAAGATTGTTAAACCTCTGTGATGAAGTACAAAATGCACTTCTAAATGAGCAGATTAGTGAACGCCATGCGCGCAGTCTTTTGCAGCTCCAAAATCCTGATGAACAAAAACAGATGTTAGATAGGATAATAAAAGAGAGATTAACTGTAAAACAATTGGATAACGAGATAAAGAAAAAATTGAATGGAACATCGGAGAATGATAGCAAACCTAAGAATAAAAAAACAGAAGAAATTGCTACGGCCGATGGAGGGGTAATTATGGAACCTAACAATAATGAACAATTCGAAGCAAAGCCTAATAAAAATATTTTCGGTTTTGCAATTGAGACACCGACAGACTTAGAGGCAAGTGCTCCGAATATGAGTACGGGACTGGAAGAGACAGTACCTCCTATAGCGTTTAATCCTTTTAGCGATGCAGTGAATACGAATATCGAAGAAGGCGCTATCAAGCCGAATGAGGTTGCTCCTGAAGAAGAACCTCTCGAAACGTTCGATATGTTTGGCGATATCGTAACTCCTAGTGCTCCGGAAGATACTAAGCCTCTAGAAAATCCTTTCGGTTCAACGGAAGCACCTGCATCTATAGAAAATGCTCCAGCGGGACCTAGAAATATAGGCGACCAGATAAACAACGTACGAGGTGTCATAAGCAACGTCGAAAGGGCTGGATTCCGCGTGGAGATGGAAGAGTACGATTTCGAAGATATGTATCAAATCGTAATCAAAATTAAAAAATAGAATCGGTCACAGCGAACCGATTTTTTTAAGAGGTCAATATGAATAAAATCATTTTCTTAGATTTTGATGGAGTACTCAACAGCAGGCAGTCTCTCATCGAGAACAATGGCAATAGGTTATTTTATGGTCGAAGGTCAAAAGAAAATTTGGAGTTATTAGCTAAATGGGCTTTATCATATTATGATTATGAAAAAATACAGATTTTAAAAAATATATGTGAGCGAACACGAGCGACAGTAATTCCGATTTCAGCTGAAGTAGAGTCCATATATTGGCCTTTAGTTGAGGAGAAGCTCACTCTTATGGGTTTACCTATCTCTTCTGTGCGTCCTAAAAACATGAGTAGGGGAACCTTTATAGCTTCCTATGTAGCCGAAAACGATGTAGATGAGTATATAGTTTTCGATGATGAAATATTTGAAGATTACGACGAAGACATATTAGACCACCTTTTAAAGACGGATTTCTATAACGAAGGACTTACTTGGGATATCGCCGAAGAGGCAGTAGAGTATTTAGGAGAATATGAAAAGACACTTTTCTAAAGAAGAGTGTCTATTTCGATGCTTGAACATATATCTTGGGTTCTGAGCCCTTTATGAAATAATACATCGTGTGTTTACCAGTAGTAACGTACTCGCCAGTGACGGGGTCTAAAGGGATACCGATGACGTTTTGAGGTATACTATACCAAGTTTTCTCCGTGTCTTTAAGTATCGTTTCGATGGCATCGCCAAAAATGTTTTTAGTAATCTTTGAATAACCGGTAGTCGGAGCGTTTTGGTCGTCGCCCGTCCAAACCATGAGAAGGGCATCGGGATTATAACCGATAACCCAGTGGTCGTTATCCGTAGTTCCCGTCTTTATAGCATAATCGCGTGATAGACGCCCTTTGAGGTTTATAGCGGTGGGACTAGTATAATCGATGAAGTCGGTATTGTAGGCATTGGTGAGCATCTGGTTGATTATGTAGACGTAGTTATAATTCAAGAGCATTTCGTCTCTATTTTTGCGTTCATAGATTAGATTTCCATTCATATCCTCGACGCGTCTAATCAGATGGATATCTCTTTTATAGCCACCACTGGCAAGGGTAACATAGGCAGTTGCATAGTCGAGCATATTTATCTCTTTAGTACCAAGGGCTAGAGAAGGTAAAGGTTGCAATTCTTCTTTTAGACCGAACGAATTCATCGTCTCGACGAGAGTATCTTCGCCTAGAAAGATGTGCGTTTTAACTGCGAAAACGTTATCCGAATAGGCAAGGGCTGCCGCCATCGAGATGCTCTTGTTTGCATATACATTGTTAAAGTTCGCAGGTGAATATGTCTTATTGTTAGTCAGATTGAACGTCGTATATTCGCTGCGAAAACTCGAGGCCGAAGTTAGACCATTCGATAGGGCAGCATAATAGAGAAATGGTTTCATAGTCGAGCCGACCTGTCTTTTAGATTGAGTAACGCGATTAAATTGGCTCGTCGAGTAGTTGCGGCCTCCGATGAGAGCTTTTACGCCTCCCGTTTTTGGGTCGACATGAACAGAAGCCACTTGTGTTTTGTCATCTAACATATTGGCATTGACGGCATTTTCTAAGGCTTCTTGACTTTTTAAATCGAGTTCCGTATATATTTTGAGACCGCCGGCATCGATGATAGAAGATGGAATGTTAGAGATGTTTCGCAGTTCGGATAAGACGGCATCTTGGTAATACATCAACGTAGTAAGATTGTTTTTATCGCGTTTACCATAGATTTCGAGAGGCTGTTGGAAGAGATTAGAGCGTTCTTCTTCGGTTATGTAACCATTTTCGACCATAGTACTTGCCACGATTTTCGCTCGACTTAAGGCGAGTTCATAATTGGATACGGGATTATAGTAACCAGGGCTTTTGGGAATAGCCGCTAAAAAACAGGATTCTTCGAGATTCAGCTCCGAGGCACTTTTATTAAAGTAATAAAGTGCAGCATCTTGGATACCGTAGTTCCCTTGACCGAAGTTGATAGTGTTCAAATAGCCTTCGAGGATTTCATCTTTAGAGTAGTGGACTTCGAGTTCGAGTGTCAAAAGAGCCTCTTCTATTTTACGTGCCCACGTTTTGTCGAAAGTGAGATAGAGGTTTTTGACATATTGCTGACTGATAGTCGAAGCCCCTTCGCGTAGGCTCTTCGTCTTGATATTGTTCATCATCGCTTTGGCGATGCGCAGATAGTCGAAACCTTGGTGGCGATAAAAATTTTTATCTTCGACACTTATTATAGCGTTTTTCATATTTTCACTGATATCATCGATGCCTATCCATTCAGAAGAAGATGATCCCTGATATACGAGACTATTATCTTGGTCGTATATATAAAATTTTCCATTCGTCTTAATCGCAATTTTAGGTGATAAAAAAGCATATAGATATAGTCCACCCAGACAAAGTATGCCCGCAATCGCGATTATGACGAAGAGTTTTAAGCTAATTTTTATCAACTTTTTTATAATAATCACACTCTTTCAGATTTAGTATGATATAATTAGCGCATATTTATGAGGTGATTTGGTGAAAAAAATGAATTTCATATTTAAAGATGGAGATACTATCATCTATGATGCCGAAGTAGAAAGCGTGTACAAAGATGGCTTTTGGACGTTTTGTTGGGATGAAGCCACCTATCAATTTAAATTAGAGGAAGAAGTCATATTTAGACGCATTACAAAAGACGGATGTTTTTCTCTGAGTGAGAATAGTTGTACGTATAAATTGAACGATATAGAAGCTGATGTCGAAATCAAAGTTGAACATTTTAAGTGCGAAAAAAATAATAATTTTTACTGTATAGAATATAATATCGAAAGTGACGAGTTCAACAGAAAAAAGATTATTTTATCTTTCCTATAATATTGTGTTGACATAGGCTAAATAATGTGTAATAATTTGGTACGAGTTATTCTTGTTTAGTATGACATATGTACAAATAGATGCATATAATAACTATCGAATATGGAGGACGTGGAAATATGAAAAAAATCGAAATAAGTCAAGAAGAATTGGAATTTATGAACTATAACGATATTGCTCACTTAATATTAGAAAATAGTGGGAAAAAGATGAAGATAGCCGATTTATTTAAAGAAGTCGGCGATATACTTTCGTTAGACGAAGATTCCTATCAGTCCCACATTGCAGACTTTTTTGAACTTCTGAGTACAGATAAGAGATTTATCATGTTGGATGATGGCTACTGGGATTTAAAAATAAAGCACAATAAGGGTATGGAAAGCTATCTCGAAGAAGAGGAAGATGACGATATAGTTATCGAAGAGGAAGAGACTGTCGACGAGGATATGTATGACGAAGACGCCGATAAAGCGGACGACGACGTCGAAGATGACGATTTATCCGATTTGGTAATAGTAGACGATATCGATGACGAATCTAACCTATAAGATATGGGTGAAAACATGGATGAAAGATTAAAGATAATAAAAGAAAAGTTTGAAGAAATCGAAGTTAAATTGGGGAGTCCAGAAGTGTTAAGTGACTTCAACAAATTGAGAGAACTCTCTAAACAAAAGAGCGACTTAGAAGAAATCGTTTTAAAGTACGATGAATATAAAAAATGTATGAGCGATTTAGAAGAGTTAAATCGTTTAAAGAATGATCCCGAGATGGGCGAGATGATTAAAGATGAGATAAGCACTTTAGAAGAAAAAAGAGACGTTGTATATCACGAATTAGAGATACTTTTAATACCGAAGGACCCCAATGACGGGAAGAATATCATCATGGAAATACGAGGAGCAGCAGGTGGTGATGAAGCGAACATCTTCGCCGGAGACCTATTTAGAATGTATTCCTATTATGCCGATAAACAGGGATGGAAAATAGAAGTAGTCCATGCCGTCGATGGAGCAAGTGGAGGTTACTCACAAATCGAGTGTATGATAAAAGGTGAAGGCGTTTATTCAAAATTGAAGTATGAAAGTGGTTCCCATCGCGTTCAGAGAATACCAGCGACGGAAACTCAAGGAAGAGTACATACTTCGACCGCGACAGTGCTCGTCATGCCGGAAGTGGAAGATGCCAAAATAGAGATAAACGAAGCCGATATAAAGATGGATGTATATCACTCGAGTGGTGCTGGTGGTCAGTCGGTCAATACTAGTAATTCGGCAGTAAGGCTCACCTATTTGCCGACCGGTTTAGCGGTCACATGCCAAACAGAGCGTAGCCAAGTGCAAAATAGAGAACAGGCGATGAGGCTGTTGAAGATAAAATTACAAGATGAGCTGACCCGCAAACAAGAATCCGAAATGGGTAAAGAGCGTAAGTCGAAAATAGGAACAGGTGACAGATCGGAGAAAATAAGGACCTATAATTATCCACAGAACCGCGTCACAGACCACCGAATAAACTATTCGATTATGGATTTAGACGGAGTAATGGACGGCAATATCGACCCAATAATCGAAGCTTTAGTGACCGAAGACCAGAGATTGAAACTGGAAGGTGCGAACAGTGAACTCACTTGATATAGAACAGTTGACTCGTCTCGATTGGGAACTCTTAAAGAAAAAATATAGCGATAAAGAACTGGAAACGGTTATAGAAAAGATTAAAAATGGATATCCCGTGCAATATGCAATCGGCGATGTCCAATTTTTAGAATATAATATAAAAGTGGACGAAAGAGCTTTAATTCCTAGGTTTGAAACAGAACTTTTGGTAGATAAGTTGGTGAAGAGATTAAAAAAAGAGGGTTTTGCTTGTGGAAAAATAGTAGACTTATGCACAGGCAGCGGGGCAATTGCTATAGCTATGAAGGGCAATTTTCCTGAAGTACAAGTCATCGGTGTCGACATAAGTAAAGATGCACTGGCGTTAGCCAAAGATAATGCTCGCTTAAATAAAATTGACATAGAATTTAGGCAGGGCGATGTAATAAAAGGCTGGAAGAATCTAACTGATATCGACGTTTTGATATCCAATCCCCCTTATGTCAGAAGCGACGAGAAAGTAAGTGTCAGTACCAAATTTGAACCGAGTATCGCTCTATATCCCGGCGAAGACGACATCATATTCTATAAAAAGATATTGGAAAATAGCAGAAATATGATGAACGAGAAAAACATAATCGCCTTTGAAATAGGAAGCGAACAGGCGAACAGGATTTCAGAATATATAAAAAAAATCTATCCTTATGCCACAGTAAATATCGAAAAGGATTACAACGGATTTGATAGATTCATTTTCATAGTAAATGAAAATGAATAAAAAACGTTAGAGCACACCATTATCTATATGAAAGGTGTGTTTTTAAATGAAACAATTAGCAATTTTAATAATATTAGCGGTCGGTACAATATTTTTAGCTAGTAACAACGATTATGTGGAAATTCCATCTTCATCGATAAGGATGCGCGTCATCGCAGCTTCGGATGAGGAAAAGGACCAAAAGAATAAATTAGAGATAAAATCTTTAGTAGAACAAATGTTATATAACTTGATAGATAGAGAAGATGATATCAGTGCGATAGAAAAAAGGATAGAAGAAAATAAAGATGATATCGATGCCGCGATTGAAGATGTCATCCAAAAAGAAAATATGGGAGTGAGTTTTAAATCCAGTTTTGGAGAAAACTATTTTCCTCAAAAAGAATTTAGAGGTTTGGTCTATAAAGCGGGCAATTATAAATCGTTCGTCGTCGAATTCGGAGAAGCTAAAGGAGAGAACTGGTGGTGTGTATTGTATCCTCCTCTTTGTCTAATAGATGAAGAGATGGAAGATTATGAGTATCATTCCTTAATAAAAGATGTCTTAGCTAAATATAATTAATTGGTGATACTGATGAATCTTTTCATAGTAATTATAATTGCAATATCTTTGAGCATGGACGCTTTCAGTTTGGCACTATCTTTGGGAACTTTGGCCTTTAAGAGAAAAACGGTATTCTGTCTTTCTCTTTTAGTCTCCTTGTTCCATTTTTTTATGCCTCTATTGGGAACTATATTGGGAGCAGTCTTCGTGGAGGCGTTGCACATCGACGTCCACCTTTTATCATTTTCCATATTTTTTTATATAGCTATCGTCATGTTTAAAGATTTTAAAAACGGCGAAGAAGTGAATTTTAAACTATCTCTTCTAGGAGCGATAATATTCGCTATAGGAGTCAGTTTAGACAGTTTTGGAGTCGGAGTTGCACTGCAATTGAGAGGGTTCGATATCGTAAAAAGCTTTTTAATATTTTCTTTGGCCAGTTTTTCGTTTACTTATTTAGGTCTATGTTTAGGAAAAGTGTTAAACGAATTAGTCGGCAGGTACTCTGTTTTAGGGGGTTCCATGATTATGTCGCTGTTGGCTCTTTTTAATTTTTTGCAAATCATTTTTTAAAATTATTGACTTTAAACTACATTTAGCATATAGTTTAAGTAGTGATAGATATGAAAAAGATACTTATTAAAGGAAACAAAACGCTTTCGGGCGAAATCAATATAAGCGGAGCCAAAAATAGCGTCGTGGCTTTGATACCTGCGGCAATATTGACGTCTGGCACAGTGGAAATATTGAATACACCAAATTTGTCGGATACCGAGAATTTAAAGGCAATAATAACGCTACTAGGCGGGAAAATAGAGTTTTTAGATGGCAGTATGCGCATAGAGTGTAGCGAGGTAAAAAATAACGTGATTAGTGCCGAGTTATCCAATAAACTTCGTGCATCCTATTATTTCATGGGGGCACTCTTAGCGCGCTTTAGACATGTCGAAATATATTTCCCAGGAGGATGTAAAATAGGAAAGCGACCAATCGATATCCATTTGATGGCTTTTGAGAAAATGGGAGCGCATATCAAAATAGAGGGCGATAAATACACTCTCGATGCCGAAGACTTGCACGGGGCTAATATATATTTCGATTTTCCTAGCGTCGGCGCTACTGTAAATACTCTTTTGGCGGCGTCTTTAGCGAAGGGAACGACGGTTATCGAAAATGCTGCGAAAGAACCAGAGATTATCAATCTAGTTTCACTTTTAAACAATATGGGAGCTAGGATAAGCGGAGCAGGTACGAGAACTATAGTTATCGAAGGCGTCGAAAAGTTGGGAAGCGCTATCATAGAGACGATACCCGATAGAATAGAAGCCGGTACTTATATGATGATAGGTTCTCTCATCGGAGAAAATTTCAAGGTATCAAATATAATACCTAAGCACGTCGAAATACTTATTTCCAAGATGCGCGATATGGGTGCTAAATTCAAATTGGGAGAAGATTATATCATTTTTGACAAGTGTGAGCATCTAAAACCAGTCGATATTAAGACGTTAGTATATCCCGGTTTTCCGACGGATTTAGGACAGCCTATGTCTGTTGTATTGACCCAAGCGGAAGGAAAATCTAGATTTGAGGAGACCATATATGAGAATAGAGGTGGCCAATTTCCAGAGTTAATGCGCATGGGAGCTGACATAGAGTACAACAATCCGCGTGCTTTAATAAAGGGAAAGAGCAAGCTTACAGGCTGTGAAGTAGCTGCTAGCGATTTGAGAGCAGGGGCAGCTTTGATTATCGCCGGCTTAATAGCAGATGGAAAGACAAAGATATCGAATATAGAACACATTTTGAGAGGCTATGAGGATATCGTTGCTAAACTTACAGAAGTAGGTGCGGACATACAGATAATCGACGAAGATTGATATTAGTTGACAAATTCTAATTTTTATGTATAATATTTCTTACTTTGAAAGGGGAAATTTAAAATGAAAAGTAAGAAGAGAAAAAAAGGTCTTACGAAAAATCAAAAATTAATTGCAAAAAAAGAAAAACGCCAAGAGGCGATAAGACAAGCCAATAATACAATCGGAGAGCCTGTTTTTGTCGAGGCCAATATAAAGGAAGAAGAAAAACAGAATAAAGGTTTGGTATTTTGGTTTAAGAAAAACAAAGTACGCATTTCGGCCTTTTTAGCAGCTGGAATGGTAGCAGGAAGTATGGCCTATGCAATCTATAGAGACGGGAAGGACAATGCTAATCTGTCTGAAAATCCTAGTTCTAGTACTGTAAATCCAGTAGAACCAATCGGACCAACTGAGAAACCAGAAATCAAATTGCCGGAGTACGATATCGTCACTCCTAGTGATTGGGGTACTATCGACGAGAAGACTGATACTACAGTAGGCGATATTAGTGATGTCATTGTGACTGAGCCTATTAGTCAAACAAAAAAACCGATTAGTAAACCAAATAAACCTGCAAATCAAGGTACGAATAACGGTTCTGTAACTGAAAACCACGTTCACAATTTCGGAAATTGGGAATGCTATGACGATTTCTTTGAAAAGAGAACATGTGGAACTTGTGGTAAAGAAGAGATGAGATTCCATTCATTTACCGGTAAGTTTACCTATAAATCTAACAACAATGGTACTCACTTAAAAGAGGGACATTTAGTATGTTCAAATTGTGGTCATCAAACGGACGTCAAGTTGACTGAGAACTGCAACTATGGAAAAGTAACATATAGTATCCTTAAAGATTTTAGAGATTGTAAGGATTGTGGGTATACCTTAGAACAGAGACACAGTTTTGATAAAGGAACTGTAGATAAAAATGGAGATACAATCTACAAATGTACAAATGATGGTTGTGAGTACGTTAAAAAGGTATCGAAATATGAAGATTCCTCAGATGACTATAAACCAGACGATTCTACAACAGATAAGCCTATTAATCCAGTCGATCCAATAGATCCTTCTGATCCGATTGATCCTTCTGATCCGATTGATCCTTCTGATCCACTCGATCCATCAAATCCAGTCGACCCAGGAACTCCAATCGATCCAGTTGATCCAGGAACTCCAGGTGGGCCTATAGACCCAGTCAATCCAGGAGGACCAGTAGATCCGCTCGATCCATCGAATCCAGTCGACCCGGGAACTCCAATCGAGCCTATTAATCCAGTCGATCCGGGAACTCCAGGTGGTCCATTAGAACCAGTTGATCCAGGAACTCCAACGCCGATAGAACCTACTCCAGTAGAACCAACACCGGTTGATCCAACACCGGTTGATCCAACACCGATAGATCCGACACCAGCAGATTTCAGTCCAGTAGAGTCTAAACCTCTCGAGGTAACACCTCAGAGTATAGAGGAAAAAATAGAAGAATTGAAGATTTTAAAGCAAACTTTAAGCGAATTAAAGTACGATTATGCTACAAATACTGCTGAAATTGTAGAAAAAACCATATAAAAGATAAAGCACTTTGAATAAAAGTGCTTTTTTGCTTGACTTTTTCGGAAAATATAGTAGAATATACAACTAAACAAAGGGGGAAATATAAAAAAATATGAAGAAAAGGACAATACCATTGTCGGATTTTATAACGACAATACATGATATAGGGTCACTTAAAAGACCAGAATTTTATAACGAACAAGGAAATATAATTATTGAAGAAAACAATAATTCAGAAAAAATACAAAAAGAAAGGAAATTGCATTGAAAATAGTTATTTTAGTGAATTTAATTGGCAACGGTTTACTTTGACAATTAATCATATAGAATGCTAGAATAATTATCGACACTATTTTTTAGGAGGAATATTATGGCAACGATAAATAAGAAAGTTAAAAATGTAGTATTAGGGGTTACTGCAGCTTCAGCTGTAGTTGCCGGTGCTTATGCAGTACAGAATAACTGGTTTAAACCAGAGATGAGTTATAACAATCTCATCGTCGAAGCTGCTAAGAGATATGTAGAAAGTAATAAGATAACTATCGATTCTTCGATGATTACGAGTGTATCACGTCTCAGTGAAACAGGTGATTTGAGTAAGAAGATAGATGAAGTATGTGTAAATAATTCATATGTTACTATTACTAATGAAAACGGTTCATATAAATATGAGCCTAGTTTGACATGCAACGGTGAAGAAACAGAATCTGTATCTTCTGATAAATTGACTTATAAGATTTATCAAAGTTCTAAGAGTGTTACGAACGGTAACGTCGAGATACAATTAGTCTTTAGCGAAGCTATCGAAACAGTAGAGGATGGTGCTTGGTCTTTATCTCGCGATAAGAAGACGTTGACTAGAATCTACACTAATAACGAAGAGACGACTCTTACAGTTAAGTCATTAGAGGGAGAAAAAACGGAGACTATAGCTATCTCTATAGATAATATAGATAAGGAAGCTCCAGTTATAAAGATAAACGGCGAAGAGACCGATGTCGAAAGTTTTGATGAGAAAATTAAAGTAAACATCCAAGATGAAAACTTAGCAACTTCTACTTTAAACAACATTTCTAAACCAGAGACGACTTATTTCTTAAGCGAAGATGGTACTTATAACATCGAGGCTAGAGATGCTGCTGGAAACGTAGCTAGAAAGAGTCTAGTAGTCAACAATAGAGCTACTGTACCGGCTGCTCCAGAGTGGGCTAAAGTTACTATGGTTCCATTAGACGAAAATGGTAATGACCTAGCTGAAGTTAGACTTGAAGACGGCTATGTCGCTGATTGGACGAAATGTCTATTATATTGGGAAGGTCCAACTAGAGTCTTCTTCGACGGTAAACGCATATTACCTAGTAAGAGAACGATTCCAGGTGAGAATGAAATCTTCACTGAAGGCGAACATACTATTAGAGTTATAAATTCTAATCTCGAAGAGGAAGAAGAATATACATTTACATTCGATATCGATAGAACTGCTCCTATTATCAATGGTATAGAAGAAGATAAACATTATAATATTCCAGTAAAAGCTTGGTATACCGACGATAATGAAGTCACTATGAAATATAGAGTTGCTCAGAAAAAAGAAGAACTTAGATTCATGTCTGATAACTCATACACTCCTTTAACTGAACTCACTAGCAACGGATATTATGAATTAGTTGCTACAGATAAAGCTGGTAATAGCTCTACTATAAACTTCGTCATAGATACAAACGGACCTCTTTTATCCGGTGTAACTGAAGGTGGAGTATATAATTCCGATTTAATATTGGGATTTACCGATACAATTTCTGACGTCTATAAAGAAGAAATCACAGGAAAATTGTACGTTAAAGGTACGAGTGAACCTATAACAACATTTAAAAAGCCATACATATTGAGACCTAGCGATGTCTTAGCTGAGGGTGAAGAATATAAAGAATTTACTTTTGTAGCTACAGATAAAGCTGGCAATAACTCAGAAGTAAACTTTGCTATCGATTTAGTTAAACCTGCATTCACAGGTACAACTGATGAGGGTACTATCAATCTAGTAGATGGAGCATATTATCCACTAGATATGGCTATATCCGCAACCGATAATATAGGCATTAAAGAGGGAACTCTTAAAGTAGATGGTGTTATCGTCGAGGACGGTTATGTTTTAAAAGCAGATGGTAAACAGCACGTTTTAAGCGTAGAAGATACAGTTGGAAACGTAGGTACTATCACTATAACTCTAGATTCTTCTCAACCAGGAGGAACTGGCGATGTTAAAAATCCTAGTGAACCTACTAAGAACCCTGTAACTGTTACGGTTACAACTAATAAGGAAGTTCATCCTTCTACACTTATAATAGATGGTAAGGAAGTTCCTGTAACT